>JAGAIK010000269.1 GCA_017626625.1 Roseburia sp. | reverse complement strand
TAAAACCTTAAGGGATATGGGAGCATTTCCGGAGGACACGGACACAGTAGACGACCCCTATGTGGGACAGTTATTCCGTGACAAAAAGGCTGCCATGCAGTTAGACGGTTCTTGGTATGCAGGAAATATCGAAGATACAGAAAACACCGTTGTGATTGCATTTCCGGGCGTTCCAGACCAGAAGGCAGAGGCAGGCGCTTTAGTAGGCGGTATCTCTTCCGGCTTCTACATCACAAAGAAAGCATGGGAGGACCCGGACAAGAAAGACGCAGCAGTGAAATTTGTTATGGCGCACACCAGCCAGGCAGGCGTGCAGAAATACTGGGAGGCAACAGGCGCTTTATCCCAGGCGGCAACCGAGGTAACTCCGGTAGAGGGAGCAACACCTTTTGCAGAATCCATTGCAGCTTATACCAGCAGTGCCAGCGCCATTGTATCACCGACAGACTCCAGAATCGGCGACGCATATAAGACCTTAGTGGCATATATTGTAAAAGTATCTACAGGTGCTATGCCTGCAGAAGAGGCATTGAATGAAACATTATCTTTAATTCAGTAAAGCTTGTGAAAAACGGAGGGGCTGGTTTTGCCCGGTTCCTCTGTTTTTTATACCCAAAATCCGGGAATTTCCCGTGGAAAAAGAAGGTTTTTTAGAGAAGAAAGGTGGAAGAAAGATGTTATATAAGAAAAAATGGCCGTTAGTGGTGTTCTTAGTACCGGGGTTACTGTTTATGCTAGTCTTTCTTTACATACCGTTTATTGAAAATATTAAGAACAGTTTTTATGATATGCCTGCCATCGTAAAGATGCCGGGAACTGAATGGAAGTTTATTGGACTTGAAAATTACAAGAGATTGCTTACGGATACAGATGTGAGGACGGCGTTACTTAACTCCGTAAAAATGATGGTGCTGACGGTTATTTTCGAGGTGGGAATTGCCTTTGTTTTAGCCGTACTGGTATCTCAGGTGAAAAAACTCCAGCAACTGTTTCGTACCGTCTACTTTTTTCCGGTAGTTATTTCTGCAACAGCAATCGGTTTGTTGTTTAAATTGTTCTATAACTATAATGGCGGTATGTTAAATCAGATATTGGCAGTATTTGGAGTGGAGCCTGTCAACTGGCTTTCACCGGAGCTTGCATTTATCATGGTATGTATTCCTACGCTGTGGAGTTACATCGGATTTTACTTCGTAATTCTGCTGACAGGATTAAGCGATATCCCTGATGATATATATGAGGCGGCGTCCATTGACGGCTGCAGCCGTTTCAAACAGGTATTTTATATTACGCTGCCGATGATGAAATCCGTATTTTTCACCTCTGTTACCTTAGCGGTAACGGGAGCGTTGAAGGTATTCGACCTTCCGTGGGTGATGGTTCCCAACGGAGCACCCCAGGGAATCACCCATTTCCTTGGCACCTATATGTACCAGCAGACTTTTGGTCTTAACAATTATGATTATGGTTCTACCTTAGCGGTATTGATTGTTGTCTTGGGTATCGCAGTTTCCAAGGGTGTGGGTTTTCTGACCGAGGATAAAGAGGAAAGGGCAGAGAAAAAGGCGAAACGTGCCAGAGAAAAAGCGGAGAAGAAAGCTGTTTTGAGCGGCAAAAAAGTACAGAAAAGGGAGGTGGCATAAATGGATGCGGCAGTACAGGTAAAAGCAACGGTAAAAAGAAGAAAAAAAGTAAAGATAAGTACGATTGTAATTTATGCCATCCTGATTTTCTGGGCGGTGCTTACGGTTTTCCCGTTCGTATGGGTGGTAATGAACTCTTTTAAGCCATCGGCGGAGGTGCTGCGTTCTTCCTTTGCACTTCCGAATCCGGCGACCATGATGAACTATGAGAATGCCTTTGGAAAGCTGAATGTATTAAACGCTTACGGCCACAGCTTTTTGATTTCCGGTTCCGTAACCATCGGTGTCATGGTGTTTGCATCGCTGATGTCCTTCGGGCTTACCAGATATCATTTTAAAGGAAAACAGTTAGTGCACAGTCTGATTGTGGCGAGTCTGATGTTTCCGGTGTTTGCCACCATTATCCCGGTTTTCCGCATGATTGTGGAATGGGGGCTTTTGAATAAAAATATTGCGGTTATCCTGCCCCAGATTGCCGGAAACTTGAGCTTTGCAACCATCGTCATGACAGGTTTCATGCAGAGCATTCCGGTGGAAATGGAGGAAGCAGCCTACATGGAGGGTGCAAATGTATTTCAGGTGTTTGGCAGAATTATTGTTCCACTCTGCCGCCCCTCTCTTGCAACCGTGGCAATCTTTAGTTTCCTGTGGTCCTACAACGATTTGTTTGTGCAGAAGATTATGATACGTGACCCGAAGAGATACCCCATTT
>JAGAIK010000268.1 GCA_017626625.1 Roseburia sp. | reverse complement strand
AGTAACAACAGGGTATGTGAATGAAAAATATCATCTAAAAGGAATAAAATATAACGAGACAAATCTAAGCACAGACAAATATTTGTTTCACAAAAAGCTGCAGGAAAAAGGACTAAGAAATATTAAACTGTGTCTTGTAAATCAGAATACAGATATAAAAGAAGCAGATGTGTGCTTTCCTGCTATTTTAAAACCGAGATATGGCTCTGGCAGCCGTGATGTGTTTTATATTGAGAAAGAGGAACAGTTGGGCAGTGCGTATGAGACGGTACAGGATATGCAGGAAGATTTTGTACTTGAGCAGGTGGTGCAGGGAACAGAGTATGGTGTGGATGGAGCCGTTATTCAGGGGAAGCTGTATGTGATACTGGTAAGGAAAAAAATAAATACACCGTTGCCGGTCCGACAGGCAGTTTCCTATTTGGCGGTAACGAAGAATGAGAAAAACAGTGAATTGTTGGAACAGATACAGCAGCATCTCAAGCAGGTGGTTAAGACACTTGGATACAGCGATTGCCTTTTTCATTCAGATTTAATTGTAGAAAACAATAAAGTATTTACGATAGAGATATCACCGCGCCCATCCGGTCATAATCTGCATAATTTATTTGTTCCGCTGGCAACCGGAATAGATATGGCAGAAGAATACATAAAATTCTTGCTGAATAAAGAGTGCAGATTTGAGACAGCGGATGTGAAATGTATGCAGATACGTTTTTTTGATTTCGCAGATGTGGTAATACAGAAGATACCGACTGTTGAGGAACTTCAACAGAGTGGAAAATGCAATATTATAAAGTGGGTTTGTAATATGAAGGTTGGAGAATACCTGGGCAGGATAATCAATGGTCATTCCATTATGGGGCGGGGGTTCTTTTTGGTGGAAGGAAATGATGAACAGGATTTATTAAGGCAAAGTGAATGGATTTTATCACAATTTAAGTTTAAGGAGGATTAAAAGTATGGATTATGTAGAGAGCAATAAAGAATTTTGGGATGCTCATTTTGCAAATACTTCATTGGATTATCCGAATGAAGATGTTATTCGTTTTCTTGCGAAATGTAAGAAAATATATGAAAATGGAGTCATGTTAGACTGGGGATGTGCAACCGGACGTCATACAGTACTTGGGTGCAAATTTGGCTTTCAGGTATATGCCGCTGATTATGTAGAACGTTGTGTAAAATTGACAGAAGAAAAAGTAAAAAGAGAATGCACAGAGTTTAAAGGAAAAGTAGTGGAGTATATTGTAAATCAGGATACTGACATAGAAAAAATAAAAGATGCTTCTTTGGATGTGATTTTAGCATGGGGAGTGGCGTTTTATAATACGGCAGAGCAACAGCAGGAAATGTTAAATAATATGTATCGGATGTTGAAACAGGGAGGACGTGCTTTCTGCGATTTCAGGACAGAAAGAGATAGTATCTACCTGAATCAGAAGGAAAAACCTGCAGAAGAAGGCTTTTTTGTAGAGTCAGATATTGCAAGCGTAAAGGGATGTTATATGAATATTCTTCCTTTTGAAAAGCTGCAGGAAATGTTTAAGAAGAGCGGTTTTGAAGTGGAAAGTGTAGAATTAAGTGAATTTACAGAGGGAAACCAGACGCGTCAAAATTCATGGTGGCATGTTACGTTATTAAAAAAATAGCAAAGGTGTGATAAAAAAATGCTTGGAATACGTACAGATGCGAATGAAGAAATTGCCATGGGACATTTGATGAGGTGCATGTCCATTGCAAAACAGTTAAAAGCGTTGGGAGAAGAGAGTGTTTTTATCATTTCGGAAGCATATGCTAAATCGTATATAGAGGAATGTGGATTTAAGTGTGTCTGTCTTGGTAATCATTACAATGAGAAGGAAAGTGAAACCGCAGTTTTGCTTGAAGTCATAAAAGAGTATTCCATTTCAAAGCTGCTGCTTGATTCTTATGAAGTTACCTATGAGTATATGGAGGCACTGAAAGCATACGGTAGGTTATGTTATATCGATGATTTAAATCTGTTTCGGTATCCGGTAGATATGATAATTAATTATACCTTCAAGACAGACAGGACGAAATATGACAGAATGGGGTATGACAAAGAACGTTTTCTGTTGGGAGAAGCCTATGTGCCGCTCAGACCGGAATTTGGACAGGAACCTGTTGCCGTGAAAAAACAGGCGGACAGCATTATTCTCACCACAGGCGGGACGGATGAATACGACATGATTATTAGTATCTTGAAAGAAATGCAGTCAGACCCGCAGCTATCTGCCATGAAAAAAAATGTGGTAATCGGAAAGTTTTATCGAAATATAGAGGAACTTCACCGTCTGGCAGAAGAGGACGGAAAGATACGGATTTATCATGACATACCGGATATCTGGCGGGTGATGCGCATGAGTGATATTGCAGTATCGGCAGGGGGGACCACGCTGGCAGAGCTTTGCGCAGTGGGACTTCCTACAGTATGTTTTGCAATCGCTGAAAACCAGCTTCCCGGTACAGCGGCATATGCAGCAGAGGGATTGATGCTCTTTGCGGGAAGCGTCATGACTGAGCGCAGACAGGTGATTGAGCGTGTGGTTTGCAATGTGAGACTGCTGGCAATGGATTTTAATAAGAGAGAAAATATGGCAAAGAAAGCAAGGTCTGCGATTGATGGCAAGGGTGCTTACAGAATCGCAGAGGAAATTGTTCATATGCCGTAAGCAGGGAATACTATGATAATATAAAACGAAAATTGCATTTATATTTTTTGGGGATGATAGAACAGATAAAACCACAGTCTGTTTTCCAGTGAAACCGGAGAAAGGAAAGGGTAATAAAAAAACAAAAAGTACCGATATATATATTAATCAATTATCATGGATGATATTATATTTTGGTACATGGAGGTACAATCATAAAAATAAGGTTCATGATAAGAAATGTTGAATTTCTGTCATGAGCTTTTTTATTTTATAGGAGAATGGACATGAACATAGCACTGATACTTGCAGCGGGAGTCGACCCAGGATTCCGCATGGATATACCGAAACAATTTGTGGTGGTGGAAAACAGGCCGCTGATTGTATATACGCTGCAGGTATTTCAGGAACATCCGGAAATAGACCGTATTGTCGTATCCTGCCTTTCCGGGTGGCAGGAAATGGTTCGGGCATATGCAAAGCAGTTTGATATCACCAAGCTGACGGATATTGTGGAGGGTGGCATTGACGCTCAGGAGTCCAGTTGGAAGGGCATTGAACGGTTGAGGGAGCAGTGCCGGATGGATGATGTGGTGATTGTGCATGACGCAATCCGCCCTCTTGTGACAGATGACTTGATTTCCGACAGTATTCGTGTTTGCAGGAAAGAGGGAATGGGAGTTGCGGCTGTACGCTCTATGGATACCATCATGCTGACGCAGGACGGGAAAACGGGGCGCGAGAGTATTTCCAGATATGATTTCAGAAGAATTCAGACACCTCAGGCGTACCGGCTGGATTACCTTATAGAGATGCACCAACGGGCGTCGGAAAAGAAAATGCAGCACAGTGTGGATAATAACAGTATGATTGCAAAACTGGGAGAGACGATTTATTTTTCCAAAGGCTCGGATTTTAACATCAAGATTAATACGGTTGAGGATGTGGAGATGTTTAAGGCACTGTACCATATGAAACAGAAGATTGTAAGGAAAAAAGAGGAACTGGAATGAATGTTGCATTGATACTTGCAGGCGGCAGCGGAAAGCGGACAGAACAGGATATACCGAAACAGTTTATGAATGTTTTTGATAAGCCAATTATCATCCATACACTGGAAGTATTTCAAAAACATCCGGATATCGATGGGATTATCGTTTCCTGTCTGGAAGGCTGGGAAGAAATATTGCAGGCGTATGCGAGGCAGTATGGCATAGAGAAGCTAAAGTGGGTGGTAAGCGACGGAGAAAACGGACAGGCGTCGGCACGAAAAGCCCTCTTAGAGCTGCAGAAGGTTTGCAGCAAGGAGGATATTGTCCTGATTCACGATGCAGTCAGACCCATGGTCAGTGCAGATATTATTTCAGATTGTATTGTTACCTGTAAAAAATACGGCAGCGGCTTGTCGGCAATTCGCTGTCAGGAAACGATTATGCGTACCGATGACGGGACATGCGGGGAGGAAAGTATTCACAGAGATGATATCATGCGCGTCATGACTCCGCAGGCGTACCGCTATGGAAAGGTAATGCAGGCACATTTAGAGGCGTTAGAGCGTGGAATTGTAAATGCGGTTTATACCAATACGTTAATGTTGGAATTGGGTGAGCGTCTTTATTTTTCTAAAGGTTCGGCGAAGAACATTAAGATTACCACGTTAGAGGATATTGAGATATTTAAGGCTTTGTATGTGACAGAGCGGGAAGATTGGATGAAGTAGGAGAGACATGGATGACAAAAGGGCAAAAACAGGAAATACTTCATATGGTTCAGGCATTGTATGATATCCACGAAAAAATTGCCGGGGCGCTGCAACAGCAGGAAATGGTACGTGTGCAGGAGCTGCTTTTGGAGTGTCAGGAGTGCGGCATTCATATCGGAAACAGAATAGAAGCCTCTTGCGGTGAGGGATTTGTCACGGTATCCTGTCTGGAGGCATATTGTGAGTGCGTCTATCAGATATATGCCGGGCAATGTCAGGCGCAGGAGGCGGAAGGTGTTCTGAATGAGAGCCTGGACTGTGTCAAAGAGAGTATCCGGAAGGATATAGCAGTCCGAAAGGAAGTTGTGTTTCTGCCCTATAAGGCGTCTATGTGGGATTCCTTAGAGAGCGTCTGGAGAAAGAAGAATGCGGATCCAGAATGTGATGTCTATGTCATCCCGATTCCCTATTATGATAAGAACCCGGATGGAAGCTTCCATACGATGTATTATGAGGGAGATAACTATCCCGATT
>JAGAIK010000267.1 GCA_017626625.1 Roseburia sp. | reverse complement strand
TCCGTTCCAAATGTTTCTACAAATATTTTATTTATTTCTTGTGCCAATGTATGAACTTGTAGATTGTAATTAGCGCAAACAAATTCATATATTTTTTTTATTTCATTAATGTATTCATCTTTTGGAGCCATTGGAAAAAATCCAATAGGGTCCCAATCATTTATAATTTGTGTTATCCTTTCCATTACTTCACCTACTCTCCGAATAATTTATTTATTATTTCTAACATACTACTATCAAAATCTGCACTACTCCATGCTGTAATTAATTTTCCGTCTTTACTTATTATTACTACTCCTTCTTGAGTTATATAAGCAAATTTCTTACCATTATTTTGTGAAAGTACTTTACCGTTTTCAACAATATTGTTAACCATTTCTTGCGTCATTCCTCGCTGTTGCATTCGTTCTGCCGCATGTTCTGCATATTTTGTCCAGTCTACTTTAATATTGGGATTTTCAACATATGTACCCATTTTTCCAAAGTCATCCCCGTACTGAGCCAATGTTGATGTACTACCCTTTATTATCCCATCCAAACATTTAGAAACATCTTCCGCTTCCCCCGCTGCTTTAGCAACATCTTCCACTTTTTCCGCAGTCTTGGCAATATCAATGATATCATCCGCATGTCCCGCCACTTTCACACCGACTTTTCCAGCTCCCGATATTTCCCCTATTACCGGCAAAAAAGATACGCCTGAAAGCAGTGCATTGCCCCAATCCTTCTCTAACGCATACCAACCTGCATTTACACCGTCGCATACCATGCCAATGCCCGGGAAAAGACCTCCGATGTCCAACATCATATGCCAATCCAAAGTTTCAGAAGAAACCAGTTTTTTCTCGGTGTCCTCATAACATTGCACGCATTGTTCATAAGTGCCAAGCAGTTTTTCCAACGATTGCCTTTCCAAAAACACCTCTTCATAAAGCGCTGCAACGGTCTGTTCCATCTCTTCCAAACCGGATATTTTTCCTATTTCATTAGAAACCCGAAAAAGCTGTTTTTCATAATGTTTCAAATCCTTTATAATGTCCTGGAACTCCTTTTTTACCTGTCCACTTTTACCGATGTCGATACAAAATTTCACTTTTCTCTCCTTTGCACTATTGTTCTTGGACAAATATTTGTCTAATAAACTATAGCAAATTTTCAGGAGATTTTTCATTTTTACGACAGACGGCACGGGAAATAGGACGAATAACCAGTTTTTTCTTTCAAAAATTCTGTTTCATCAAATTCAGAAACATTCCTTCCCATCTACAAACTTCCGCACAATCCGACAGCCCTTTTCCTCATAAATCATCCGCTCTAAACGTTCTTCCACCGACAGGCTTCTCATGCTTTTTACCGCCTCATCACTGACCACCACCGCATCAAAGGCATATCCTTCCAAAAAGGAGCCTGTCTTTCCGAAATAGCTGCCTCCTCCTAAGGTAGCAAGGTAAAAAACCTCCGCAAAAGTCAGTGGTTTTGCCTCCTCATCCACCATCCGCCAGTACATTTTAGAACACTGAACTGCAAGGCTCATCGCCTTCGCCATAGACAGACCTGTCCCTCCTGCCACGTCCGTGCCGATTCCCACATCTATCCCCCGTTCTAAATATTTCCGGACAGGGGCGATGCCGGAGGACAAATTCAGATTCGATTCCGGGCAGTGCGCCACATAAACGCCCCGCCGTTTCATCAAATCCATTTCCTCATCGCTGCAATACACGCAATGCGCCATCACTGCCGGATATTCCTTCGTTCCCAGCATATGAAACAAATCGTAAGCCCCCGCATAGCTGCCCGCCTCCGGCACCAGCTCTTTGACCCACGCCACCTCCGAAGGATTTTCCGAAAGATGGGACTGCACCCTGAGCCCATGCTTTTTCTGCAATTCTGAAAGTCCTTCCATCAGTTCATCACTGCAGCAGGGGATAAACCGCGGCGTCAGTATCGCCATGGTACGCTGGTAATGTTTCTCCGAAACCAGAGAAAGCCACTGTTTTGTCTCTTCTAAGGACTCTGCTGCATGTTCCTCGCAAAGCCCCTCGCCGCCGTTTCTGTCCATGTTGACTTTCCCCACACAGGTGATAAGCCCGCTTTCCTCCAACTGGTTCATCAGCTCCATGGTTGCCTCTTTGTGCAGCGTGGCAAAAATGCAGGCTCTCGTGGTAAAGCTTTGCGTCAAGTCCTCCACAAACATACGGTAAGCGTTTTTCGCATACTCCAAATCCTGATATTTCGCCTCTTCGGGAAACGTGTGGATTTGCAGCCAGTCTAACAGCTCCAAATCCATTCCCATTCCCCGGAAGGTATACTGTGGCGCATGTAAATGCAAATCCGTCATTCCAGGTATCACCAAATCTTCCCCGCAGTCTATCAGCGGAAAACTCCGGTATTTTTCCGGCAGGTGGGTAAATGCTCCCATACAAATGCCCTCTGCGCACACCACGTACGAAGCCGGCATACAACAAAGGGTCTTATCCTCTCTTGAAAAACCAATATTTCCTTTTAAAACAAAATTTCTGTCTATCCTCATATTCTCTCTTTCTGTTATTTCTGAAACTCGGACACAGTCCAGGACAGCTATTTTCGTGGTTATTCTGTATCTTCATTTCCTGTCTCAATCTTAAAATCCCATAAAACTGTGCCTTTACCTTACCACAATTTAAAAATCTGAATCGCAGATTTCACCACTTTATAGGGGATAGTCTCTAGTTCTCTCGCAGCGTTCCTTAATTCCTTGCGAATTTCAATATGCTGCGGACAGTGGCTCTCACATTTTCCACAGCCGATACACTGGGAAGCGCTGCTGGTATCCTTCCGAAAAGCCGTGCATTGCAGGTAATCCTTCCGCCCGGAGCTTTTTCCCTCGGAATACATGGCATTATAACAGCGGAAGGTTCCGGGAATATCCACTCCCTTAGGGCAGGGCATACAATAGCTGCATCCGGTACAGCCCACCTTGACGCTCTTTTCAATTTCCTTTTTCACCTGTTCCACAAGGGCAAAATCCTCTTCCGTCATGCAGCCCACCGGGGACTCGGATGCCGTCTTTACATTCTGCTCCACCATCTCCATGGAATTCATACCGGAAAGCACGCAGGTCACCTCCGGCTGGTTGTAGAGCCATTTTAACGCCAATTCTGCGGGGGTGCGCTGTTTTTCATCTTTGCGGAACAGCTCCTTGGCACTCTCCGGCAGCAGATTCACCAGACGTCCGCCCCTTAAGGGCTCCATAATAATCACCGGAAGTCCTTTTTGACTGGCATATCTTAAGCCTTCCACCCCCGCCTGGGAATGTTCGTCCATATAATTATACTGAATCTGGCAGAAATCCCAGTCATAGGCATCCACCAGTTTCTGAAACATATCGGAATTTCCGTGATAGGAAAAACCGATATTCCGAATCTCGCCGGAGGCAAGCTTTTTCTCAATCCACTCTGCCATTCCCATCTGTTTCAACCGCTCCCAGGTG
>JAGAIK010000266.1 GCA_017626625.1 Roseburia sp. | reverse complement strand
GGTAAAGTGGTTGTTGACAGCGAGGCGGATTCTGCCCTTGGCATAAAAGCGACGGTGAGCGATGAAACGAAACATGCAGCCGTGTCGGAAATGGTTTTGAAGCTGCACCGGGAGGGAAAAGCGGCGCTGCCCTACGTGATGGAGCAGATGAAACAGATTTTTGATATGGATGGAGTTGCGCTTTTTGCAGGAGAAAAAATGCAGCGCGTAGATTTTCTCGGGGAATATGTAAATCCTATCACAGAGTTTTCCTGGGCGTTTGATAAGGCATACCAGGAGTATTTTGACGAGCAGGGAATTTATTCCGAAAGCCAGTTGATTTGCCTGAAAAATAAATGTCCCGAAGCCTACCGCAGATATATGGCACAGGGCAACGGAAAATTTGTCCAGTGCCTGCTGCTTAAGGAAGGAGTGCCGAGGGCGGCTGTGGCGTTTGACTTTTTCAACCGCGCCCCGAAATTCGGCACCACGGATACGGGTCTGATTAAAATATTGGCAAGAATGATGACCGAAGTGCTTGCAGAGGAAAAACAATAATCTGAAATAGTGAAAGGGACAGAGTATAATTTTTCTTTTTTTTCCACATAATAACTTCATAGCTGATAAAAAGTCATTTGGAGGAAGATGGAAAATGAAAGCAACAGGTATCGTTAGAAGAATAGATGACCTTGGACGTATCGTTGTCCCGAAGGAAATAAGAAGAACTCTTAGAATCAGAGAGGGGGACCCGTTGGAAATTTTTACGGATAGAGAGGGGAAAATCATTCTCAAGAAATATTCGCCCATCGGAGAGTTAAGCCAGTTTGCCAGTGAATACGCCGAGAGCCTTTCCCAGACCACGGGACATCTGGTGCTGGTGACGGACTGCGACCATGTGGTGGCGGCCTCCGGCAGCGGAAAAAAGGATTTCGAGGGAAAACCCATCAGTAAGCAGTTAGAGGAAGTCATCGGAGCGAGAAAGAATTATCAGGCGTCGGCAGGGGACGCGAATTTTATCAAGGTGACGTTAGATGATTCCGGGGAGTTTGTGCAGCAGGCAATCAGCACGATTATCTGCGAGGGAGACGCCATCGGTTCGGTCATCCTTTACGACAAAGAGGATAAGCGGAAGATGGGGGAGACGGAGAGCAAGCTTGCCACTGCGGCAGCCGGATTTCTGGGGCGGCAGATGGAGCAATAAAAAAAGGGCTGTCACAGGCTGTGACAGCCCTTTTTCGCCAAATGGATTGCCTGAAAGTGAATGTGTCGCTACATTAGCTGTTTGAATGCTATCTCCGGATGGAAAAATCCAGTTTATTCACTGCAAAATTAGGGTTATAGTAGGGGTCGCCGTCACCTATGACCGTTCCCCACTTCTCTAGCAGCCGTTTTTCCTGACTGTCAGATGCCTCTGTGGCAGTGCAAAATCCTTTTGTCTTGGGTACGCAGTAAAACAGTTCGGCATGAGGGTTGTAGACCACAAGCAGCCCAAGCTTTCTGACTTTTAATCCGAAATCAATGTCGCAGAAAGAACCCGTAAATTCCTCTGTCAAGCCGCCCGCCTCTTCGAAAACGGTTTGTTTCACCAGAATGCAGGCGGTGGATACGGCGGAAAAGTCCTGTGCACATATGATACGGCTCTCATAGCCTACGGCATAACGGGATTTGCCGCGGAAAATATAGCCAGCCACATTTCCCAGACCGAGAATCATTCCTGCATGGCAGATGGTGTCGTCCTCATATAACAGCTTTGCACCCACAGCGCCCACATCATTCCGCATACAGTAGCCTAACAGCTCACCGATGCAGTTTTGGGATATCATCTGTGTGCGGGGGTCTAACAGCAGCAGGTAATCGCCGGCTGCATTTTTTGCGCCGAAATTGGTGAGAGCCTGGAAGGAAGCATTTTCCTTAAGGGAGACGATTTGAAGCTGACGGTGTTCCTCCTTAAGCGTCTCATAACAGGCAAGGAGCTCCTCATCCCGGCTGCCGTTGTCTGCGATGATAATCTCGTAGTTGGTGTAATCAGACCACAAAATGGATTTCACGCATTTTGTCAACTGCTCTGCCGAAGCGGTGCAGGGGATAATGACAGATACCAGCGGCGTTTCCCGCCAGTGGTAACGGGTGCGGTACAGACCGTGAAACTGCCCGTGTTCTGCCGTTGCCGGAATATTTAACCGTTCGTAATGGGCTTCCACGGCGCGTCTGCCTGCCTCAAAGGCGTATAATTTACTTTGGGGATTGGCGGCGGTGGAATCATAGTGGCAGCGCCAGTGGTATAAAATCTTTGGCACATGGCAAATTCCCTTAGCTTCCTCGCAGCAGCGCAGAATAAAATCATAGTCCTGCGAACCGTCGTATTCGCTGCGGAAACCGCCTACACGGTCTACCAGCTCCCGCCTTACGGCGAGAAGATGGCAGATATAGTTGTTTGTTAAAAGAAAATCCAGATCGTAATCCGGTTTGAAATGAGGTTTGGAAAATTTCGTTCCGGTCAAATCTATTTTATCCTCATCGGAATAAATAACGTCTGCGGATGGATTTTCATTGATGGTTTTAGCAAACTCAAAGAGCGCGTTGGGCGCAAGGGTGTCGTCATGGTCTACCGGCAGGATAAAATCGCCTTCCGCCATCTGCATCGCCTCGTTCATGTTCTGGGAAATGCCGTAATTTTTCTCAAGAATCCGATAGCGTATCCGGGAATCTCCAGACTGATATTCTGAAATAATGGCGGCAAGCTTCGATTCTTCCGTTTCGCTGCCGTCCGCAAGGCAAAGCTCCCAGTTAGCATAGGTCTGGTTTTGTACTGAGGCAATCAGTTCCCGCAGAAAAACCTCATCGGTCCGGTACAAGGGCACGGCAATGGAAAATCTGGGGGAGATGGCAAATTCTGCCTGACGGCTTTTCTGTTCTTCTAACTCCGCGGCAGTCACCTCATATTTTTTCCGCCAGCGGCTGTAGTCGTCGGTTCTGTTTTCCGCTAACCGGGTGCTGATTTTCACCAGTGTTGCCTTCATGCCGTTGCCTTTCAGATAGCGCAGGGCTTTTTTTAACCGGCGGAAAAGATTAGCGGCTCCTCCGGTGGAGTTCCACTTATCCAGGCGTACCTGTTCAAAGCTTTTGGCGCTGCGTATTTCAAGGTAAAAAACGGATTCCTTCAGGTTGTCCGCTTTTAACGAAAAAAACAGCTTGTCCCTTTTTTCATCTTCGGGACCCACCCGTTCCGGGTCGGTTTTGTAAAAGTGGTCAATTTTTGCCGACAGCGGCTGCTTCTGGGCATCCATAAGGGAAATCTTCAGTTCTCCGCTGCCGAGACACCACCCGTTTACCACCAGCTCAGAACCTGTCCGCTTTACATGCTCAAT
>JAGAIK010000265.1 GCA_017626625.1 Roseburia sp. | reverse complement strand
GAAAATTGGTTGGAGTTATTTTCATAGGGCTGTGGTAGCTGCATATGTTTTGGAGGAGATATATACAAATGGAATTGCTTCGGCGATGGTAAATGAAGAACCGGTGATATCATGGGGATACGTTGGATGGATTAACTATTTATTTCATGAAAGATATCATATCAAGAATTATGACAAATGGAAACTGTTTGAGGCATTTCATGAGATTGAAGACAGAGATATGTCATATATTAATTGGAATCGCTTCGTGGGAAAACGTTACGAATTAATTAGTACATGTGAAATATGGGCAGTACTGTATGGAACGGATGAAGCATTGGAGAAATTTGATAATAATTTAAAAAAGGAAGAGGATGTTGGATATATCGCAATTAATTATATGAAAGAAATGAAGAAGGCACTGCTTCAATATAAGGGAAATAGGGGAGAAAATGAAGAAACACAGTTAAACTTTTTACTGGGGGCTATTCGGGTATATTATAAAAATGAAGAAGAGATAAAAGAAAGCGAAAGGGTAGCAGGAGAGAGAAATTCAGATGAAGCATTGAAAAAAATAATAACATGTTTGAAATATTCAGATGCTCCGGCATTTGCCATGAAAGTAGTCGCAGAGATGTACGACATGAATTTTTGGGATGTGTGGAATAGGATAAAGGATATTGCAAAGCGAAAAATGACAGAATTATATGGGAATCAAGATTATTATATTATGCCGATTACAACCATGGAATTTTTTGGTCAATTACCAGATGATATGATTCCCTACTGGGAAGAGGATTGTGATATTGAATTTTCAGAAGATTTATGGGGTTGGTTTCGTCAACTCAAGGATAAATATCAAATGCTTATGCAGGAAAATGATTTGTTGGAAAATCCATTGAAATACATTATAGAACTGATGAAGTATGCAGATGATAATTATTATCATATCTATACATTCATAGATTTTTTTGAAGAATCGGTAGAGCATTTGACAGATAAACGTTATCAGGTATTGTGGAAGTTGTATGGACTTATGCTCCACGCTCCGGAGTATGAGAAAGCAGGAAGTGTTATATTTGTTCCGACTGAACCTGAATATGAGCATATGGGATTGCATTATTTAGGAGAGCAGCCTAAGCGTCGTCTGTCAACAAGTTGGGAAATCATGGAGGATAGTAAACGTAATAACATAGCCCGGGTGAACCTTCGCAGATATATGGCATTGGTGGCAAATAAATCTTTACGGAAAAGGGTATTTGGATTTTGAACAGCATTCTCTTGGGGTTAAAACACTCAACGGATACTTTTTACTGCATTCACAAACCGCATCACATCCTCCGGCGGATTTAAAGCATACAAAAGTCCATAGGGCAGACTGTAGTCCCAGTTCACCGGAATACTGACAAGCGCCGGATGTACATCCTGCCAGCACTCCAGCGTCAGCAGAACATTCCCGGTTTCTATGCAGCGGTTAAATACGGAAATATCGTAAAACTGGGGCGTATCTTCAATCCGGATAGCCGGGTGATTTTTTCGCAGGTCGCTTCGGATGAAATCATTCGTTTCGGAATCCCCCTCTTTTACCATCATCAAAGTCTCGCCATATAAATCGGAAAGCTCCAGACATTTTTTCCCTGCCAGCGGATGCTCACGGGAAACAGCGCACATTTTCTTATATCGCCCAAGGGGCAGCATATTGCAGCGGTGGAGCCACTGCTTGGAGTCGCAGACGCCCAGCAGAAAATCAAATTTCTGACCTAATTGTTCAATTTCAGAGAGAATGCCCTCATGGTCGTCCTCAAAGGGAACTAAATGCAGTTTATAATCGGGAAACTGGTCGTTGACTTTGTACCATAAATCCATGAAGGGCTTTGCGGGGTTCAATAAAGAAGTTCCAACACAAAAAGTCCTGTCGTATACATTCATGGCATGCCTTGCATTTTCGATAGAGCGCCTGGAAAAGTCAAACAGAAATTTCGCATCTTTATAAATCACTTCTCCCGCCGGAGTCAAACGGACTCCCTGGCTGGTCCTTTCTATCAACTGTAAATTGAGATGAGCTTCCAAAGAATTTATCTGTTTCATAACAGCGGTGGGTGTAATAAATAATTTATCTGCCGCCTTTGTAAAACTGCCGCAGTCTGCGACATGGACGAAAGTCGTTAAATTATGGTTGAACATAAAGACCTCCTGCAACGCATTTACTTTTGGTATATGCAATAATAACAAATCGGAGATTCTCTGTCAAGGAGATGGAAGCTATAATGAAAGCAGACACAGGAGAAAGGAGATTCACATATGGCGGCAATCATTGTATATTTTTCCCGTAAAGATGAGAACTACGTGGGCGGTGTAATTAAGACGCTTTCGGTTGGTAATACGGAGGTGGCGGCGAATATGCTTCAGAAACTGACCGGTGCGGAAATGTTTAAGCTAGAGCCCGTGCAGGAATATTCCAAGGATTACAACGAATGTATTGCAGAAGCTCAGGCAGACCAGCGGCGTGACGCAAGACCGGAGCTGAAAGACTATCCTGAAAGTTTAGACGGATACGATACCGTATATCTGGGATATCCCAACTATTGGGGAACGATGCCGATGGCGGTATTCACATTTCTGGAGCATTTTGATTTTTCCGGAAAGACGATACTCCCCTTCTGCACCCATGAGGGCAGCGGAATGGGACGCAGCGAGTCCGATATCAGAAGGCTGTGCCCGAAGGCAGAGGTAAAGAAAGGTCTGGCGCTCCGCGGCGGAAGGATTCATTATTCAGAACCGGAAATAAAAAGATGGCTGGAAGAAAAAGAGTGAAAGAGAATCAGCTCAGCAAATGAATTTGATAAATAAAGGAGACAGAGAAAATGGCAATCACTAAATTTGCAAAAGAGTATCATGACAAAATGTTCCCGCAACATGAATCATCTTTTGGGGAGACGGATCCGGAATTTGTGGAAAGGTTTGATAACTTTGCTTTTGATGAGGTGGTCAATCAGGATGATTTGGATGATAAAACCCGATTCATAGCGATTTTGGCAACACTGCTCGGTTGTCAGGGGGCGGAAGAATTTCGCATTATGCTCCCTGCAGCGCTGAACTTTGGCGTAACCCCGGTGGAAGTGAAGGAAATCGTTTATCAGGCGGTGGCGTATCTGGGGATTGGAAGGGTATTTCCCTTTTTGAAAATCACCAACGAAGTGCTGGAAGAGCGCGGGGTTGCACTGCCTCTGCCCTCTCAGGCAACAACTACTATGGAAAACCGCAGAGAAGCCGGGACACAGGCGCAGGTAGATATTTTCGGCGAAAACATGAGGGATTTCTGGAAGTCGGGTCCGGAGGAAAGCCGCCACATCAATTACTGGCTGGTGGCGAACTGTTTCGGGGATTATTACACCCGGACAGGATTTGACTATAAACAGCGGGAAATGATTACTTTTTGCTTTTTGGCGGCGCAGGGCGGATGTGAGCCGCAGCTTACCAGCCATGCGGCAGCTAATATGAAAATCGGAAATGATAAAGCATTCCTGATTAAAATTGTTTCGCAGTGCCTGCCCTACATTGGTTATCCGAGAAGCCTGAACGCTCTGCGGTGTATCAATGAAGCAGCAAAACAGTAAGAAGGAAAACGAGGGAGGGAATACAGATGAAAGATGTCATGCTTTTAACCGGAGCAGGTCAGATTGGCATGGCGATTGCCCGGCGGATGGGCTATGGAAAGAAAATTGTTGTGGGCGACAAGAAGTTGGAAAACGCACAGGCTATCGCTAAAATTATGAATGATGCTGGATATGACGTAGTAGCTGTGGAGATGGACTTATCTTCCCGTCAGTCTGTTATGGATATCATTGCAGAAGCAGAAAAATACGGAGAAATCTCCATGCTGATTAATGCGGCGGGAGTTTCACCCAGCCAGGCTCCTATTGAGGCGATTTTGAAAGTGGATTTGTACGGCACCGCCGTCCTGCTGGAAGAAGTGGGAAAGGTGATAAAAGAAGGGGGCGTTGGCGTAACAATTTCCAGCCAGTCCGGTTGGCGTATGCCTGCCCTGACAGCCGAAGAAGATGAGCTGCTGGCTATCACACCGACCGAAGAATTGTTAAAGCTTCCTCTTTTGCAACCGTCGAATATCCGGGAT
>JAGAIK010000264.1 GCA_017626625.1 Roseburia sp. | reverse complement strand
TCGGGCTTCGTATTTTACTTTCACACTTAGGAGTTCTTTAAAAAGTACATGACCGTGTTTCATCTGCAAAAAACACGGCGAAAGGAGAAAAAATATGACAGAAACAATTTGGTCACTTGTGATACTCGTTATCGGCTTTGTGCTGCTGATTAAAGGGGCGGATTTCTTCGTGGAAGGAAGTTCTTCTGTGGCAAAGCGTCTGCGGGTTCCTTCCATTATTATAGGTCTTACTATCGTGGCAATGGGGACAAGCCTGCCGGAATGCGCGGTCAGCGTTACAGCTTCCCTGGCAAACCAGAATGAGCTGGCAGTCAGCAATGTAGTGGGCTCTAACATTTTCAACCTGATGGTGGTCTGCGGCTTCTGTGCATTGTTTACACCTCTGGCAGTGCAGAAGGATACCCTGAAAAAAGAATTTCCGTTTTCCATTGTCTGTGCCATTTTGATGCTGGTGCTGGGATATATCGGAATGACTCTTGGACGGGGGGACGGCGTTATCTTCCTGGTAATTTTTGTATGCTTTTTGGTTTGGATGATAAAATCCGCATTAAAAGCCCGTTCGAATGCCGACGAAGAAGAGATAGAGCTGCTTCCGGTATGGAGATGTATTCTTTATATTGTAGGCGGTGCTATTGCCATCAAATTCGGAGGGGATTTTGTGGTGGACGGTGCCTCTGTCATTGCAGCTAAATTAGGGATGTCCCAGAATCTTATCGGTCTTACCGTAGTAGCATTAGGCACCAGTCTGCCGGAGCTTGTAACCTCTATTGTGGCGGCACGGAGAAATGAGGTGGATATGGCGCTGGGAAATGTCATAGGCTCTAATATTTTTAACATCTTATTCGTGCTCGGCGTTGCGGCTGCCATCAGTCCCATTGCATTTATCATGGAAAATGTGATTGATATCGTGCTCCTGATTATCATGAGTGCATTGGTATGGATTTTTGCATGGACGAAGCAGAAAATCGGCAGAACGGAAGGAATTATAATGCTGCTGATTTATGCGGCGTACCTGGTGTATATTATTATGCGGTAAGCAGAAAAGGATAAGACGATTAAAAAAACAGGATGTAGCAGTGCTATACCCTGTTTTTTTAATAATCTGCCATGACAGTCAATCATTTTCATTGCGGAAACAGTGGGAAACGGATATAATAATAGTATCTTTTAATCAAATGGGAGGAAGTATCATGGATTTTTTGGATAAAATAGGTGAGACACTGGTGAATGCCGGAAAAGATGTCAAAGAGAAGGCAAGGGACGTATCTGAGGTTGCAAAATTAAAAATAGATATCCGTTCCAAAGAGGAATTTGTGGAGAAACAGTATGCAGCACTGGGAAAGAGCTACTATGAAAAACATAAAGGGGAGAGCGAATGCGAGGAAGCAGAGCAGTTTTTCCTAATCAGCGAGGCGTTAGAGGAAATCGAGCGCATGAAAGCGGAAGTTCTTAAGATTCAGGGTTCCGCAGAATGCCCGAAGTGCGGTGCCAAAATGCCGGATGCAGCGACCTTCTGCAGCAACTGCGGCGCAAAATTAGATGATATGTTTGAGGAATAGGATTTTGGAAGTTTTTGGAAAAAACGGATGAATCTTTGCGGTACTGTTTTTTTCTTTCCTGCTAGGGAGGAAGAGGAGTTTTTATGAAATATATTATACACTATGACGTAGCTGCTATTTTGCTGGTAACAACGGTCTGCGTCCACTTTTTTTGGAAAAAGACCATAAATACAAACCTTACAAAGCTGTTTTCTCTGTTGATTTTTCTGGCGCTGACCTCTAATCTGTTTGACTTGATTACGATTTATACGATTGAACATCCGGCAGAGTTTCCGGTCTGGCTGCATTATCCGCTGAACCAGATATATCTGATTACTTTTAATGGAACCTCTGCCGTGTATTTTATGTACCTTGTGATGATGACAAAGGGGGCGTCCGGGATTACCCGGCTGGATAAAATCAGAATGTATGTGCCCTATGCGGTGGATATTTTGCTGATTTTGACTACGCCGTTTACAGGACTTATTTTTTACATGGATGAGGAAAAAACATATTTTCACGGACCGTTGTTCCTTCTCCTTTATGTGATTGCCCTTTATTATGTCATATCCTCTCTGATACATATGATTTATCACAGGTATAAATTGACCAAGGGACAGTGTATCACGGTGTATTTTTATACGATTTTAAGCCTGGCGGCAACGGTTGTGCAGATGATAAACCCGAAACTCATGATTATACAGTTTGCCGTGTCCATTGCAGTGCTGATGATTTATCTTTCTCTGGAAAATCCCCAGGACTATACCGACCGGGAGCTTGGCACCTACAACAGGAGAGCATTGTTGGAAATGCTGTCACAATATATTTCCCATGAGCGTCATTACGAGTTGATGGGGATTCATGTGCTGGGGGTGCGGTATATCAATGAGGCATTGGGCGTTACCAGTGGAAATGCGCTGTTAAAACAGGTTGCCAGATTTCTGGTGCAGACTGCGGGAACAATGAAGGTATTTTATCTTTCCGGCAATGAGTTTGCCATACTTTCAAGCAATGAGCGAGCGGACTGGGATGAAATCATGGAAAAGATTCACGGATATTTCCGGCAATCCATCATTGTAAACGGCGTGGATGTTTCCATGTCATCTTCCATGTGTATGGTTTCCTACCGCAACAAGGCGGAGCGGTTAGAGGATGCCATGGATATGTTTGAAATTTCCTTAGCAGAAGCGAGAGAGTTAGGAACAGAGGGCATCATTTACGCAGACGAGGAAATGATGCGCAAGGGCAGACGGGAAAACCAGATGTTGCAGTTGATGA
>JAGAIK010000263.1 GCA_017626625.1 Roseburia sp. | reverse complement strand
CGTCGCTTGTGACGATCCCGCTTTTGGCGATGCTGTTCCGGTAGAAGACGTATAAAAACGTGACTGCCTGAATATAGTTCCTATAACAGAGGCAGACGGGAACGGATCATGACAGAATATTTGAAAGAAGAAAACGAAATTCTGATTGAGGTAGACAATGCGCCCAACGATTCTGTCTATCCGCAGAGAGCAGACTTTACCTTTTACGGAGGACTTTACCGCAATGTAAATCTGCTCTGTGTGGAAAGTGCACATTTTGACTTGGATTATTATGGAGGCCCCGGCGTCAAGGTTACACCGGAGGTCAGCGGTGCAGATGCCAATGTGACCGTGGAGGCATTTTTGACCGGAACAGACGGGACAGAGCTTTTAGAATATCGGATTTTGGACGGTAATACTGTCGTGGCGGAAAAGACACTTCGTTCCAGGGAGAAAACAGCAGTATTTACGATAAAAAATGTACATCTCTGGAACGGAAAAAAGGACCCTCATCTCTACCGCTTACAGGTCAGACTGTTAAAGGGGGAGGCGGAACTTGATTGCCGGGAACTTAAATTCGGATGCCGCAGCTTTAAAATCGACCCGGAAAGGGGATTCTTTTTAAATGGAAAAAGCTATCCGCTGCGGGGAGTTTCCCGCCATCAGGACCGTCCAATTATCGGAAATGCCCTTCTTCCCGAACATCACAGGGAGGACATGGATTTAATCTGTGAAATGGGTGCCACTACCATCCGCCTTGCCCATTATCAGCATGACCAGTACTTTTATGACCTGTGCGATGAGCGGGGATTGATTGTATGGGCGGAAATCCCGTATATTTCCAGGCACCTGCCAAAGGGACGGGAAAATACGTTGTCGCAGATGCGTGAATTGATTGTTCAGAACTATCATCACCCTTCGATTGTGGTCTGGGGATTGTCCAACGAGATTACGATTGGCGGCGTATCAGACCCGGAACTTCTGGAAAACCACCATGCGCTCAATGATTTGGCACATGAAATGGATTCCACAAGGCTGACTACCCTTGCTGTAGTTACAGTGTGCAGCATAGACGAGGAGTACGTGCACATTCCGGACGTGGTATCTTATAACCATTACTACGGGTGGTATGGCGGAGAAACCTCCATGAACGGAGAGTTTATGGACAGATTTCACAGCAGATATCCGGAGAAACCCATCGGCATGAGTGAGTATGGCTGTGAGGCGCTGAACTGGCACAGCTCGAATCCTGTGCAGGGTGATTATACAGAGGAATATCAGGCATATTATCACGAGGAATTGATACGGCAGCTTTACACACGCCCCTATATCTGGGCAACTCACGTATGGAACATGTTTGATTTTGCCGCAGACGCAAGGGCAGAGGGCGGAGAGGACGGCATGAACCATAAAGGGCTGGTGACTTTTGACCGCAAATATAAGAAAGATGCGTTTTATGCGTATAAGGCATGGCTTTCCGATGAACCCTTCGTACATATCTGCGGTAAACGCTATGTTGACCGGGTAGAAGAAATTACAAAGGTTACGGTGTATTCCAACCAGCCGGAGGTAGAACTTTTTGTCAACGGCAAAAGTCTTGGAAAGAAGAAGTGCCAGGACCATTTCTTCTATTTCCAGGTACCGAACAGCGGAGAGACAAAGCTCCTTGCAAAAGCGGGAAACTGCACAGACGAAAGCTTTATCCGCAAGACGGATGTCTTTAATGAGGCATACCGGCTCAAAGAATCCGGAGATGTCATCAACTGGTTTGAGATTACGGCGCCTGACGGCTATTACTCCATAAACGATAAGTTAAGCGACATCATGAAAAGCAAAAAAGGAAAACGATACATGATGTCTGTAGCGTTCGGCATTTTGCTGAAGTACAAACGGAATGCAAAGAAGAACCCCAAACCGAAGGATAAATCAAGGAAAATCAACGTCAATAATCCGGATATCCGCAATATGGCAGGAAGTATGTCTGTCAAACGTCTGGCATCCATGGCTGAGACGCTTCTGGAGATTCATATTTCCAGAGAAACGCTTCTGAAAATCAACGGTAAATTAAACCGCATTAAGCGAGTGCAGTGATGAGAGGATAGGAAAGGAAGGGACAAAAGAAATGAGAAGGAAAGGGCGCAGCAATACAGTTAAGCCGTTCGGCATCAGCGATAAGCTGGGGTATATGTTCGGCGACCTTGGAAATGATTTTACATTTATGTTTGCAAGTTCCTATGTTATGATTTTTTATTCAAAGGTCATGGGAATCAGCACGGGAATCATCGGAACCATGTTTGTGATTGCCCGGTGTCTGGATGCAGTGACCGACATTGGAATGGGAAGGATTGTAGACATATGCAAACCCGGCAAGGACGGGAAATTCAAATGCTGGATACGGAGAATCAGCGGGCTTGTGGCATTAAGCTCCTTTTTGATGTACCAGTCATTTTTGCAGGACGCATCCATGAACATAAAAATTGCTTATATGTTTATTACGTATCTTTTATGGGGGTCCGTATTTTATACTGCAATCAATATTCCATATGGCTCTATGGCATCTGTCATATCCGGCAATCCAAAGGACAGGAGTTCACTTTCCGTATTCCGGTCGCTGGGAAGTATGCTTGCAATGATTATTATTACGGTAACGGCTCCGCTGGTCATATATTATACGGACAGTGAGGGAAACCAGGTGGTTGACTCCGGACGTTTTACCATATTAGCAGGCGTGTTCTCTGTATGTGCAGTGATTAGTTATTTGTTCTGCTATTTTATGACAACGGAACGTGTAAAAGCGGAACCGGTTTCTGAGATTAGCACACAAAAGATTCCGTTCAAAAAAGTATTGAAAGACATGATGAAAAACAAGGCGTTCTGGGGAATGACCCTGACCGCCATCCTTATGATGTTTGCAACCTCCTGGGGGCAAAGCCTGAATAATTTTTTGTTTGCCGACTATTTTCAGAATACGGTGGCACTGTCCGTATACTCCATACTTGCTCTGCCGGCTACGCTGCTTTTGCTGGGCATCTCCACACCGCTCTCTGTGCGTTTTGGAAAAAAGGAATGCGGCGTTGCATGTTACCTTGCTGCGGGGCTTATCTATGTTTTGATTGCAGTTGCACGTTTTGAAAATGTCTGGATATTTATTGTGGTTTCGTTTATCGCAATCATTGCCAAGCAATGCTTTGGAATGCAGGCGTATGCGCTGGTAACAGATGTTATTGATGATTTGGAGGTGCAGACCGGAAGCCGGGATGACGGAATCATATACGGGATTTATTCTTTCGCACGAAAATTAGGACAGGCGATTGCAGGAGGTGTGAGCGGCTGGGCGCTGGAATTTATCGGGTATAACTCGGCTGCCATTGCACAGACCGACGAGGTGCGAATGGGGGTTTATCAAATATCTGCAATTTTTCCGGCGGCTACGTTCCTGCTGTGTGCGGCGATTTTCGCATTTCTTTATCCTTTAAACAGAAAACGGGTAAATTCTAATGTGGAGGAACTGGAAAAGCGGCAGAAAACAAGGGGGAAATAGAGGATGAAGATGAAAATCAGGAATAAGGCTGCATTTACCGATGCGGTGACATCGCTGGAAGAAGAGAATGCAGGGATATCTTATATGGCGGCTCTCGAAAGTATCGTACTGCTGGAAAATGACGGGACACTCCCGCTGGCTCCGGGGAAGGTGGCGCTTTACGGTGCGGGGGCGGAGATGACAATCAAAGGCGGCACAGGCTCCGGGGAGGTGAATGAGCGGCATGCAGTTTCCATCAGGGAGGGACTGGAAGAGGACGGTTTTGTGGTGACCACGGAGGGCTGGCTCCGGGCTTATGCGGAAAAATACAGGGAGGAAGAAAACGCATATGCTGCGGGATTCCTTAGCAGAGTAAAGAAGCGTGAAATTGTGAATATCATGGCAGATATTTTTCACCAGCCGTTCGGGCTGCCGGTCACGCAGGAAGATATAAAAAACTCTGACACCGATACGTGCATTTATGTGATAGCAAGGCAGGCTGGTGAGGGCATGGACCGCAGGCTTGAGGAAAATGAGTATTCGCTGTCGGAAGAGGAAAAGGCGAACCTGAGCATATGCGCTGCAAATTACGACAAAATGATTGTTGTGATGAATGTGGGGGCTGTCTTTGACATGAGCTTCCTTGATGAGATTCCGGGGATAAATGGCGTTCTGTATTATGCGCAGCAGGGGATGAGAGGCGGAAAGGCATTTGCCGACCTAATCTGTGCAAAAGCGTCTCCTTCAGCAAAGACGGTGGACACCTGGCCCGGAAAATATGAGGATATCCCCTTTGCTATGGATTACAGTTATCTGAATGGGAATCTTAAGGAGGAATCTTATCGGGAGGGAATTTATGTGGGATACCGATATTTTGACAGTTATCACGTGGAGCCGAAGTATCCTTTCGGATACGGGCTTTCCTATACAACTTTTTCCATTGAAGTGGAGCCTCCTATGGCAGACGGAACGAAGATAATACAGCCCGTTAAGGTGACGAACACCGGGGACACCTATGCCGGAAAGGAAGTCGTCCAACTCTATGTAAGCTGTCCGAAGGAAACACAGGCAGGGGAATATCAGAAACTGGCTGCATTTTCTAAAACAGAGGAATTGAAACCCGGAGAGAGTCAGACGTTATCTCTCACCTTTGATATGCGGGATTTGGCGTCCTACCGGGAGAGAGATGCTGTATTTGTTCTTGAAAAAGGGGATTATATTCTTCGTTGCGGCTCGTCTAGCAGAAACACATCGCCTTCCGGGATAATTGTGTTAGAGGAAGAAGCAGTGACGGAACAGTGCGTAAACATCTGTTTGCCAGATTTGGTACAGGAGATGGAACCTCCTGTATTTGAGAGGGCTGCGGTTGATACGACAGATGAAATTGGCGGAAGCCTAAAACGCATCAAAATAAAAACGGCAGATATCTGTAAGAAAGTACATCGGTATGATGTGCCGAAAATATACACTTCGCCCGTCACGGATACCATTTTAAACAGTCTGTCGGAGGCGGAGCTGTGTGACGTTGTGACAGGAGCCGGGGCAGTCGGCGGCGGTCCGAGATTTTTTGAAGCCCCCGGTTCTGCCGGTTTTACCACAGGGAAGCTCATGTCAAAAGGGCTGCCGAATGTCTGTCTTGCGGATGGTCCGGCAGGTCTGCGCCTCCAAAAGACTTCCGCAGTGTCAAAAAACGGCAGTCTCAAAGGTGTGGAACCGATGTTTTCCGGCATGAATTATATGCCTTGTTTTGTGAAGAAAATAATGTTGGGAAATCCGGAGAAGTACCCCTGCGTCTATCAGTTCACAACATCTTTTCCCACAGGGCTTGCCCTTGCCCAGTCCTGGAATACCGCCCTCGCAGAGCAGGTTGGCGAAGCGGTGGGGAAGGAGATGGAACGGTACGGAGTCACCTATTGGCTGGCACCGGGGATGAATATCCACCGCAATCCCCTGTGCGGAAGAAATTTCGAGTATTACTCAGAGGACCCGCTCCTGTCCGGGAAAATGGCTGCAGCCATGAGCCGCGGCGTACAGTCCAGGAAAGGGTGTTATGTGACAATCAAACACTTCTGCTGTAATAATCAGGAGGATAACCGAAATCGTGTGAATGTCAGAATTAACGAAAGGGCGCTGCGGGAAATCTATCTGAAGGGCTTTCAGATTGCCGTCAGGGAAGGACAGGTCAAGGCGGTCATGTCCAGCTACAATAAGGTCAACGGAACCTATGTAAATAACAGCTATGACCTGCTGACGAAAGTGCTGCGAAACGAATGGGGCTTTGACGGTCTTGTAATGACAGACTGGTTCGCTACAGGAAAAGGGTTAGGAAATCCGGGCGAAGCCATCAAGGCAGGAAATGACCTTATTATGCCCGGAGGAGGCAGCACCACGAAAGAGCTTATCCGCCAGCGGAAAACAGGAGAGCTGGATGCTGTGTCGTTGAGGAGAAGCGCTGCAAATGTCATCCGGGGAGTGGTGGAATCCAGAATCTATCAGGCGTATAAGAACATGTTTTTATCTGATTAGAAATGTTGCTATATGCTTGGAACGATAAATATCTTTTTCAATATCCTCTTTCATTTCTTCGTAAACACCATCTTCTTTCGCTTCCCGGATATATTCGTCCAGTTCACTTTCCGGGAAGCCATAGGAGAAAGCAATGCCAAGGTTGTCAGAAGAGTAGGAGCAGCCTTTTTCGTCTTCTGCGATGATGTCTCCGCTCATCTGACACAGAGATGGAAAAAGTGTGTCCCGTCCTTCTGAAAATACATCCCTTTCTGCAAAGACGGCTTTCATTTTGCCATGTTCGTCATTGTTTACTTCAATTTCTGTAATAATATTTTTTTCTGTAACGAATAGGAGGTCACCCTCCAAAAAATAGTAGTTACTGTCATATTTTTCATATTCTCCGAGCACACGGATGGCTTCCTCTATATTGCTGCCAAGTAAAATTTCTATTCCGTTAATGCGTATGCCTTTTTTGGCGAATAATTCAATCGTCATATTGTGTTATCTCTCCTATCAATTTTTCGTAAACATAATCTTTCATTTTCTTTGTACAGATTTCTTCTAAAAGGTATTGCTCGCCACTGTCCTTAATCAGTTCCGCTGCAGTATCATATCCGTTTTCTTTGGCATACCTTTCTTGCTCTATTTTTAGTTCGTCTAAGGTTAGGCTGATTTCTCCAGTTCCAAAATAATATTTTGCAAGTTCCCATTCTCCTTGGAATTGCCAGGCATTTCTTTTTACTTGCGCTCTATCTAATTCAAAAGAGGTAAGTACTTCATCAACTGATAGTTGATACAAGTCACCATATCTTTGGTATTTTTCCATTAACGTTTGATAGCGTATTTCTACGTCCTGTTCAAATTCTTTTGAAAATGTACTATTTTTGATTAATTGTTGCGTTAATTCATCTTCAATTTCTGTTAAGGATAATTCATATAAAAGTTTTTCTGTATTCTTTTCTACTTTTGCAAAAAATTCTTCTTCAGAAGAAACTCCAAATTCTTTTTTTAAAAAGGATTCTGTTAGTTCCGGATACACATATTCTTCTGCTGATTGTATTTCCAAATCATAAGTGGCAGCATCGTCAATTTCTTCAAAAACAGTGCCAGACACAGGGGCGAGTTCTATTTCATATCCTATTTTATTGCCAATTATGGATTGTTCAATTTTATTGCCAAGGTAATCTTCTCCAATAACAAAGTCCATTTCCATATTTTGATAATCGGCAAGGGGCTGTCCGGCTGAATCGTATAAGGTGACTATCACATATACGAGATTACCAGTTTCAATGGGCATATTGCCGCAATCTTGCAATGTTATATAGTCGTTTAGCCAATATGCCAGGTCTGCTTCTAACTGCTCATTTGTAATTTCAATTTCCGGTGGTTGTATGTTTTCGCCAATGTGTGTTTCGTCAATTTTAATAATGCTACTCTTCTCCAAGGTTACAGGCTGTGTGTTTGCACAGCCTGTAAGCCAAATGCTTATGAAGAGAATAGATAATAATATTTTTTTATCCATTGTCATAATTATTTTTTATAACCCAGTCCTTTTGTGTATGAAACCATGTCATTGATGGCGGCATTATATTTTGAACCAAATTTTCTTTGTACATCGCTAATACCTAATTGCTGTGCACCAAGAAATTCTCCATTTTTTATTTTTTTGGCTTCTTTGCTACGAAATGTTTTAGCTGACGATGAATTACCCCAACTTGCAGTTTTTTTATGGTCGTCGGTAATCATACGTATTGCAGGACCTTTATACGTGCTTAAAGGGGAGACATTGTCAGACGGCATATGGTGTCTCTGACCATCATATGCTGCCATTGAACCATATTTCCCACCAGCAAAATTATATCTGACAGTTGAACCGCTAAAGGAGATGGAATCTTTTCCGTCTTTGGCAGTTCCCGAAACAACAATTTTTTCTTGAACGGTTGCGCCTTTAGAGGTATACCATGTCCATGAAGTCTTACCCGGCTTTAATTTTTTTAAAGTTTTGGTTGTGCTTTT
>JAGAIK010000262.1 GCA_017626625.1 Roseburia sp. | reverse complement strand
CTCCTTTCTTATCTATATTATAGGAAAACATAAAGAAAATTACAAGTATTTTTCTTTAATTCTTCTTTATTTTTTTATATTATGCCCATCAAGTTATAACTTTCTTTTCACCAGTTCCATTCCCACACGCACCGCCTGTATCAACAGTGTCGGCGCAGCCGCTAAGAGCACAATCATTCCCATCTGTCCTGCCGTCATAACTTCCACATCAAAAAGTCCCCGCAAAAACGGCAGCAGCGTCACCGCAGCCAGCAGCAGTACCCCAAGGGCAAACGCCCCCAAGCTGTACCAGTTGCCGGAAAAGCCGATTTTAAAAATCGAATGCCTGCTGCGGCAGTTAAATCCATGGAACAGCCTTGCCAATGTCAGGGTAGCAAACGCCATGGTGCTCGCCATAGCGGTACTGCTTTCTAATCCCATATAAAACGCCGCCATGGTACAAACCGCAATCAGAGCTCCCTGCCAGAAAATGCGCCCCATAAATGCAGGAGTCAAAATTCCCTCTTTGGGATTTCTGGGTTTTTCCGACAGAATATCCTTCTCCATAGGCTCCATGCCGATGGCAAGCGCCGGGAGGGAGTCCGTCAGAAGATTGATAAACAAAAGGTGCACCGGGGCAAAGGGCACGGGCAGCCCCGCAATGGAGGTATAGAGCACCGCCATGATTCCCGCCATATTTCCCGAAAGCAGGAATAAAATCGCATTCCGGATATTTTTATAGACGTTTCTGCCGTTTGCCACCGCCTTGATAATCGTGGCAAAATTATCGTCGGACAAAATCATGGAGGCTGCGTCCTTGGAGACCTCCGTTCCCGTGATTCCCATCGCCACGCCGATATCCGCTTTTTTCAGCGCCGGGGCGTCATTGACGCCATCCCCCGTCATGGAGACAATCGCCCCTCTTCTCTGGTGGCTTTCCACGATACGGATTTTATTTTCCGGGGAAACTCTGGCAAATACGGAAATATTGCCGATGAGCTGGTCTAATTCCTTATCGGTAATGGAGTCTAACTCCGTTCCCACCATGGCGATATCCCCTTCCTCATAAATGCCAATCTGCTTTGCGATGGCGGTGGCAGTGATTTTGTGGTCCCCGGTAATCATCACCGGACGGATTCCCGCTCTTTTCGCCGCCGCTACCGCATCCTTTGCTTCTTCCCTGGGCGGGTCTATCATTGCCGCTAAACCGATAAAAATAAAATCCTTCTCATTTTCTAAGGTAAGCGCCTCCCCGGGGTTGCTTTCACGATAGGCAAAGGCAAGTACACGAAGTCCCTGTTCGGAAAATTTACGGTTCTGTTCTTCAATGACCTGCATTTCCTCCGGCGACATTTCCTTTATGGTTTCACCGTCCCGGACTGCCACTGTCCGTTTCAGCAGTACATCCACCGCTCCTTTGGTTAAAACTGTGTTTACCCCGTGGAGCCGATAGGTGGTACTCATTAATTTCCGGTCGGAATCAAAGGGCAGTTCCTCTAAACGCTGCATTTCCTCCCGGTAGAAATCATCATCCACCTTTACTTTCCGCACCATTTCAAGCAGCGCCGCTTCCGTAGGGTCGCCGATCACTTTACCTTCTTTGATTTGGGAATCATTATTTAAAATCGCATCATACATCAGATAGCGGTGCAACTGCTCCCTGATATCTAATTCCTCCGGGTTTAACACCTTTCCGCCCACATAAACCTTCTGTACCGACATTTTATTCTGGGTCAGGGTTCCTGTCTTATCGGAACAGATGACCGACACGCAGCCTAAGGTTTCCACCGCCTTTAAATCCTTGATAATCGCCTGCTCCTTCGCCATCTTCTGGGTTCCCATCGCCTGTACAATGGTGACAATAGAGCTTAACGCCTCCGGAATCGCCGCCACTGCTAACGCCACCGCAAACATCATGGCGTCTAAGACCGCCATTTTGCGGTAAATGCTCAAAAGAAACACAATCACGCAGATGCCTAAGATAACCATCGCCAGTTTTTTTCCGAAATCGTCTAAGGACTTCTGCAGCGGCGTCTTTTTCTCTTTCGTCTGGTTTAAAAGCTCCGCGATTCTTCCGATTTCCGTCTCCATACCGGTGGCGGTCACCACTGCCTCCGCCCTGCCGTAGGTCACAAGACTGCCGGAATAGACCATGTTTTTACGGTCCCCTAACGCCTGCTCCCCCTCTAATGTCTCTTCGGTTTTATCCACATTCATCGCTTCGCCTGTCAGGGAGCTTTCATTGACCTGCAGGGAATGGCAGGCTAAAATTCTGCCGTCCGCCGCCACCAAATCTCCCGCCTCTAACAGAAGGATATCCCCCGGCACCACTTCCGCCGCCGGAATCTCCGTCTTTTTTCCGTCCCGCAGCACCTTGGCATTAGGAGACGACAACGCCTTTAAGCTGTCTAAGGATTTCTCCGCCTTCACATACTGCAATGTTCCCAGCGCCGCATTTAACACCAGCACCACCAAAATTACAAGGGTGCTTTCCAGATTGCCGGAAACAGCGGAAATCGCCGCCGCCACAATTAATATCAGCACCAGCACATCTAAAAACTGCTCCAAAAATATCCGGGCAACAGATTTCTTCTCTTCCTCCTCCAGCTCATTTTTTCCGTATTTCTCCCTTCGGGCAGTCGCTTCTTCTGTCTTTAGCCCCCCTGCTCCGCTTTCCATCGCCTCCAATACATCCTTCGCCTGCTTCTGATACCATTCCCTCATACTGTTTCCTCCTTCATTTTACTAAGTGCATCACATAGCCTTCCCATAAGGTAAAAAAAGAGACTTCCGGCACAGAAAGGCTCCTTTACCTGTTCTGTGCCAAAAGTCTCATAACCAGCGATGTGGCAGATATCACCAGATTTTTTCAAATCGCGTATGTTGATGATATCGTTTCTACTACTCCCTTTTGACTGCTATTCTTTTTCAAACGAAATCTGTTGTTTTCGTTTTCTATACTATAAAAAAGAACCTCTCTTAAGTCAAGTTTTTTTCTGTTTCTTAACACTTTTTTAATGCCACATCTTATGATCCTTATTTTCCTCCCTCTGCCGTTCTTTTGCCCCCTGCCGGAAGCGTTCCCGCTGTGCCTTCTCCCCGGTGAAGGAAAGCAGTATCAGAATTTCATGTGCCAGCAGAGGCATAGAGGCAAGCACCAGCAGCTTCACCCACTCAAAGCCGCTGAGACGGCAGGTTCCAAACAGCTCCACCAGAACCGGGATTTCCGTTACCAATAGCTGCAGCCCGATACCCACCGCAAATGCCGCTATCATCAAGCGGTTTTCCAGATGGTTCATGCGAAACAGTGAGGTTTCCACATCCCGCATTCCGATGGCATGAAACAACTGGGACATTCCAAGCACCGTAAAGGCATAGGTCTGACAGCGGCTCAAAATAGCAGGCTGTGAGAGAATTTCCCGAATCCCCGCCATGGTAACCGGGAGTTTTTCCTGCAACAGCAGCCCCACCGGAAGATGGAGAAAAGCCACCGTACTGATAATGGCAATCAAAATCCCATAAAAACAGGTACAGCTCCAGCCGCCTCCCGCAAACAGGCTTTCCTCTTTTCCTCTGGGGGGACGGTCCATGTAGCTTTTGTTTTCCTCCACATCCACCCCTAACGCCAAAGCCGGAAGTGAATCTGTGATTAAGTTTATCCAGAGAATATGGCTGGATTTTAAAGGCGCCGCAAGCCCCAACGCCACGGAAAAAAGCATGGTAATGATTTCCCCGAAGTTTGAGGACAGCAGGAATAGGACGGATTTCCGGATATTCTCATAGATAGACCTGCCCTGGGCGATGGCTTTCGCAATGGTGGCAAAGTTATCGTCCGTCAGCACAATGTCCGCTGCATTTTTTGCCACATCCGTTCCCGCCATTCCCATGGCAATTCCCACATCCGCCGATTTTAAAGAGGGTGCATCATTGACCCCGTCCCCGGTCATGGCGGTAATCTCCCCGTTTTTCTTGCAGGCGTTCACAATGCGTACCTTATGCTCCGGTGACACATGGGCAAAGACCCTTAGGGACGGCAGTCTCGCCGCAAGCTCGTCATCGGAGAGCTGCAGCAGTTCTTCCCCGGAAATACACTGCCGGATATCTGAGGCAATCCCCAACTCCTTTGCAATGGCAAATGCCGTATCCATCCGGTCTCCGGTAATCATCACCGTTTTCACCCCTGCCCGGTAAAATTCCCGCACCGCCTCCTTTGCCTCAGGACGGATAGGGTCTGCCATGCCCGCCATACCGAGAAACGTCAGTCCGTTTTCCTCTAACCCGGCAGCATTTTCCCGCATTCCCAGAGCTAAAACCCGCAGGGCATTTCCCGTAAATCCTGCCAGCGCTTTATAAATCTCTTTTTTCCTCTCCGGCGTTAAGGGCTGTTTTCTGCCCTCAAGCAGGATATACTGACACCGTTCGATAATCTCGTCGGGCGAGCCTTTGGTATAGGATACCCCGTTTCCGCCCTCACTATGTAAGGTTGTCATCATTTTCCGGTCGGAATCAAAGGCAATTTCCGCTTTTCTCGGCATCCGCTTTTCTAATTTTTCCCGATGAAGCCCCAGGGGCTCCGCCATGGAAAGCAGCGCTAACTCCGTGGGGTCCCCCAGCCGCTCCCCGTCCCGGAGGGAAGCGTCGTTGCAGAGCACAAAGCCCTGTAAAAAATGTCTGTCTCTCTCCATTTCCAACTGCTCCGGGGAAATCACCATTCCACCCGTATAACAGCTTGTCACCGTCATACGGTTCTGGGTCAGCGTCCCGGTCTTGTCAGAACACACCACACTGACACAGCCTAAGGTTTCCACACTTGGCAGACGCTTCACAATGGTATTGACCTTTACCATTCTTGACACGCTTAACGCCAACACCATGGTGACAATCGCCGGAAGCCCCTCCGGCACCGCCGCCACCGCTAAAGATATGGCAGTAATCAGCATTTCCCCGATATCCCGTTTCTGGAGCACTGCAATGATAAACAGCACGATGCACAGAAAAATAGAAACGGTGCTTAAAACTTTTCCCAAATCCGCCAGTCTTTTCTGCAGCGGCGTCATCTCAGTTTTTGCGCTCTGTATCATCCGGGCGATTTTTCCGATTTCCGTATCCATGCCGATGGCGGTCACCACGCCCTCGCCCCGTCCGTAGGTGACATTCGTGGTCATGTATGCCTGGTTTTTATCCGTCACGTTTTTAGATACCGGAACGGATTCCCCCGTCAGCGCCGCTTCCTCAATCTTTAAATTCACCGCAGAGGTGAGCCGCAAATCCGCCGGAACCTGCCGCCCCGCCTCTAAACAGACGATATCCCCCGGCACTAAATCCGCCGCCGCAATTTCCCGGATATGCTCCCCCTCCCGAATCAGGGCGTGGGGGCTTGTCATCTCTTTTAACGCCTCTAAGGCTTTCTGCGCTTTTCCCTCCTGTATCACGCCCACCACCGCATTCAACGTAACCACCGCAAGGATAATCGCCATATCCCCGTATTCCTTCAATATCATTGAAATGACCGCCGCCGCAAATAAAATGAAAATCAGCGGGTCATTCAGTTGTTCTATAAAACTGGCAGCTACCGATTTGCTTTCTTCGTTGTCTAATACATTTTTTCCCCGCTGCAGCGGTTCTTTTTGCTCCTGCACCTGTTTTTCCTCCTTTTTTCATGGACAGGGACCGTTTCCATACGGTACGCCTGCCCCATAAGATTATTTATCCTATCTTATGAGGACAGGCAGGCGTTTAGAACAACGTTTATTTTTTATATTTCTTTCATTGACATTCTCTCCCACACCTACTATAATGCAAATTAGT
>JAGAIK010000261.1 GCA_017626625.1 Roseburia sp. | reverse complement strand
GCGTGGAGTGGCTGAATTATCAGCAGTGCTCAAAGCTGATTGAGGCACTGAAAAAAATGACAGAAAGGGAAGAGAAAAATGGAGAAAGCAAAAGTGCAAAAACTGATAAAGGTGTTTGAGGACGGCAGACAGGAGGGACTGCAAAAGCACGGCTTAGTCGTTGAAATAAAAGGAGACACGGTAAAAATGGACGTGGTGGGAGCACAGCCTATAGATATCGTGAAAGCTACTGTTGGTCTTGTGGATGCGTGCCTTCAGTTGGAGCTTGGTGAAGCTCTGGATATGATGTTAAAACAGACTTACGGGGAGGTGACAAGTGTCAATTATGAAAAACTGCAAGCTGATAATGGAAATCTGGGACGGGAGGGTGTTGATACAGGCAAGTGAGATTGACATGGTGCAGCTTGCCACTATGTGCGGGGCACTGGAACAACTCATGGGGCTTGAGGCGTTGAAACGTGGAAAAACGTTGGACGACGTGAAGGACAACATGCTGGATATTCACTTGGCTGCCATGCAGGCACTGACGGAGCAGGTGAGAAGGGAGGAAGATGACCAGTGGCAGGAAAAAGCAAGAGACTGACACAGAAGCAGAAGAATGCTAACCGGGAGACGAAAAAGAGACTGCAGGCGGAAGGGATTCTTCCCCCGGATAAGAAAAAATTGAACCGGAAGAAGTTTATAGATGACACGATAAACGAGTGGAGGAACAGGGAGTACAGCCCGATATGGGACGTTTATCTTGCCGAAGCAGCCCTGATTATTTCTGCCCGCACTGATAGGAAGTACAACGTCAGCCTGGAAGCAGTGGGAGCTGCCAAGGTTTTAAAGATGGCGCTCAAGGTAAAGGAATTTGAGGACAAGGTGCGGGAGGAGGGCAGAACAAAATATACATATCAGGAGAAAATAGATTATTTACGGGACACTTTTCAAGCATGATTTGATTAGGAGGAATTTATGGACAGAAATTATAAAAAGTTATCAAGCCATGGCTCCATTAACATTCCGGTAGCCATGCGCCGGGAGATGGGGCTGCAGGGTGGCGACCCTATGGAGGTATCCATGAAGGACGGGATTGTGACCGTCACCCCGTACACACCCCGCTGCCTGTTCTGTGAGACAGCGGAAGGGGTTCATCGCTTTATGGGGAAAGGGATTTGTGAGAGTTGCGCAAAGGCGGTAATGGAAAAAATAAGCAGGGAGGGATAGGCAAGTGAAGAATATGGAACTTTTGGAGACGGAAGAACTTGTGGAACTGGCAGTGAAACTCGACCAGAAACAGAAAAAAGGGAGGCAGGAGCTTGACGCTGCCAAGGCGGAGCTGACAGCCAGGGGAATCCAGATATTAGAGGATAGAAATACCAGGTATGTCAAATTTTATTCTCCGGCGGGTACGGCAGCCATTGCGGACGGGAAGAGCCTGGATATTTTAAATGCTGCTAAATTAAGAAATCTGCTGACGGAAGAGGTCTGGCGGAGCAAGGTCAGCGAGACCACAGAGACGAAATACAAGTGCGATGCGAAATTTGAGCAGATGTTGAAGGCGGTATTTACAGACGATTTCACCTTTGAGTATACGCTGGAAGAATTTTTAGACCAGATGGAGGAGGTGCCGGATGCCAAGCAGAAAAAGTTGCTGCTTCGGAAATTAACCGGGAATTATGCTAAGGACCGTCAGACACTTTGCAGCGTTTTTCATTATCCGGATACAGGGGATACGGCTCCGGACTTTGATGTGGAGCTTTATTATATCAGTAAAATCAAGAACGGAGAGCTTATCAGGGCTTTCCTTCCGGAGGAGGGCTTGGACGAGACAATCAAGCAGATAAAGAAATGCTTAATTGTGGAAACCAAGACCAGTATCACCATTGACTATAATAAAGAAAAAGAGTAGGAGGAAACAATCATGAGTGAATTTTCAAGTGAAGCGAAAAAATTAGGTCTGCAGGAGCCGGAAAAGCCAGTATCTGAAATGACGGAAGAGGAACTGAAGGAGTTCCGTGCAGCGTTTGACCCGGATGTGATGGGATTTGACGGTGCAGAGGGAATTGACGAAGCAGGCGAACAGGACGAAAAGGAGGAGAAATAGGATGGCAGCAAAACCAGTAATCAATCGTAAAATCACAAAAGTGAATTTTTCTAATTCCAACCGGGCAGCCGGACAGATTAAGTATCTGGTAAAGCATTATGTAGGAGCCACGGGCGGGGCTGAGGCAAATTGCAATTATTTCTATGATACATACCGTGGTGCGAGCGCCCATTTCTTTGTGGGACATGGTGGCGAGATTTGGCAGTGCGTAGAGGAAAATGATACAGCCTGGCATTGTGGAGCTTCCTCATATAAGCATAAGGAATGCCGGAACAGCAATTCCATTGGCGTGGAGCTTTGTGTCAAAAAAGATGAAAATGGCAACTGGTATTATACAGAGGCAACCAAGAAGGCAGCGGTGGAGCTGTTCGCTTACCTAATGGACAAGTACGGCATTGACGCAGACCGTGTGCTCCGTCATTATGATGTGACTGGGAAGCAGTGCGGAGAGCCGGATGTCCGGAAGGGGAATAAAGTGTGGAGTGAATTTAAGAAAGCGATTTCCCCGTACGGAAAAGGTGAGAGCATTCCGGAACAGCCGGGGAAAGCAGAAACGGGAAAAACAGAGCCGGAAAAAGCGCAGCCCACAGGAGGCTCTTCGCTGCCTTACATGGTTCAGACAACCTGTAACAGTCTGCGCATCCGTTCCGGCGCAGGGACAAGCTACCGTGTGACCGGGGCAATCAATGAAAGTGCCGGACAGAAGAAAAAATACACGATTGTGGAAGAGAAAAACGGGTGGGGCAGATTAAAGAGCGGAGCGGGCTGGATTTGCCTTGCCTACGCAAAGAAAGTGTAAGAGGAGCTGCACATGGATAAGGAACTGTTAAATGAACTGATTGAGGAAACACGGATGGAGGACATTCCGGAGCGGTATCTTAATGTGGTGGAAATTGTGGGAATACGGAAATTTGTGGAATTGAGCAACTATGCCAGAGGTGACGAGCTTTATTTCCCGAAGCTGGAGAATGTGATTGCCCCGGCGAGAAACCGGAGAATTAAAAAGGAATTTAACGGCTCCAATGAAAAGGAGCTGGCGGAGAAGTATAACATTACCATAAAACAGGTGTGGAACATTTTAAAGGATTCTCCGCCAGTGGGGCAACTGTCCTTAGAGGACTGGATAGGCTTGAGTTAATCACGGCATAAGCTGTCCAGGGTGACATTTAACGCATCCGCCAGTTTGATAAGCGTGGAGACCCTTCCGTCTCCACGCCGTTCCAAGTCCTCAATCGTCCGGACAGGTACGCCGGAAGATTTTGAAAGTTCCGGGACGGTAAGATTTTGAGCTTTTCGCAACTCCCTTAGATGTAAAGCCATGGCAACCTCCTAAAAAAGCATGTGATAAAACTTCCATAATAGAATAAATGGAATGATACACAGAGTGATTTTCAGTAATAGTAAAAATAGTTCCTTACATAAAATTGTGATTTCTTTCATCTTGCAGGATTGAGGGAAATGTGTTATTTTTTTAATAGGAGCAAGGGCTTGCGCCCTTACTCCCCTACTCCTAATGACGAATGGAGTAGATGATGAAGAGTATCACACCGAGCAGGGAGGATATCTTCCAAGCGAGCTTAATAAGTTGGTCAAGCAGCTTATTAAGCTCTTTTGCTACCAAAGTAGCTTCTTTAATGAAGTCCCTCAATCACATCACCTCCTTACAATGATATAATACCACGCATTTGTGTGGTTGTCAATAAAAATCTATATTTTACCAGAAATTTTTTTCAGTGTTTTTCCGGAAAATATTTTCCGGAAATGCTTCCCCTAAAAAGTTCAGAGAATGCCCACTATAATAAGCATGTATCAAAGATACATGCTATTTTTTTACTTGTTTCCTTGCCCGGAGGGAGGTTAAAAATGACAGAGATTTTAACAATGTTAGGAGTAAACGAGGGTGCCAGAGTAGCGTCGTTGCTGATGATTTTTATTAGCGTGTGCGCACTGCTTACCTCGGTGATTGTGGAGGCGTTAAAGAGTATCCCAAAGGTGGAGGCACTGCCCACAAAATTCGTCTGCTATTGCGTGGCAGCGATACTGACACCTGCAAGCTTCTATGCAGTGATGGCATATATGGAACAGCCAGTGGAATGGTTTATGGTATTTGCTTCATTCCTTGCAGCGTTCATTGTGGCAAAAGTCAGTATGAATGGCTGGGATGACGTGACAGAGCTGGCGGAACGGATGATAAAACGTTAGGCGGTGGTTTATGGAATATATCATCACCTTTTCAGATGTTATGGCGGGAGTGATTACGCTGGCTCTCGGCATCATCACTTTTTTTATTAAAAAGTGGATTGACGGCGTGGAAAAATCAAATTCAGAGATTCAGAAAAAAATTGAAGCGGGCAATAAGGAAATCAGAGAAAAAATTGACAGGAACGATGCAAAAGTAAATGAACGGATTGACAAGCTGGAGAAAAAGACGGATGCGGATATTCAGGGAATCCGGAAAGAAATTAATCAGATGAAAACAGATTTTCCTATCACCTATGTTCTGAGGGAAGACTACATCCGAATTATGAACAACGTGGAAACCAATATTAAAGAAGTAGATAAAAAAATCGACACGCTGCTTCTTACCATGAATAAAGAAAAGTGAGGTGATGACAGTGACAGATTTAGAGCGTGAAGAAGTTCGTCAGAACAAGGCGGTGAGGGGGTACATTATACGCAGCCTTGTAAAAGGGACAAGAAACACCCTGTGTGTTCGGCAGCTTTCTAATACCATGATAGCTGCAGGGATTATCATTTCCCCGGACATCGGAAAATACCTGGATTATCTGGAGGATGCCGGATATATCGAATTTACAGATGAAAAAATCACTTCCTACACAGCCTATGCGGAGGATGCCATGGTGCGCCTTACAAAAGAGGGGGTGGATTTAGTGGAAGGAACGATTGAGGATGCAGGGGTGGACATTTAATGGGAAAACAGAGAAGCAGGAACCGTATCACCTCAAAGATAGATGAACTGCCGGAGGACTTAAAACTGCAAGTGGATGTCATGCTGGCGGACACGGCAAACACTTATGAATACATCAGTCAGTTTTTAAAAAAATCCGGCTATGACATATCAAAATCCAGCGTCGGCAGATACGCCAACCGGACGAATACTGCAGCACAGCGATTGATTGAGGCACAGGCTCAGACGGAACGGCTCATCCAGGTGGTGAAGGAAAACCCGAATGCGGATTATACAGAGGCAGCAATTATGTTGACTATGAATGGCTTGGTGAATAAGGTTGCCACGGCTGAGGAAGAGTTTGACGAGATGCCACTGGATAAAGCCGGACGGCTGATAGCTTCCTTGTCCCGGACAAAGACCTATAAAGATAAGGTGCGTCAGGATATGAAGAAAAAAGCGGACTTAGCTTTTGAAGAAATGGAACCGGAGATAATGAAGATTATTCGAAATGACCCGGAAGCTGCTGCGCAGATGAAGAGCATTCTTGCGAAGGCAAAAGAAAGGATGTTACAGGATGATTGATTTGGAAGAATGGCTCCGTGAATTGGATGAGGGCGTTGACCGGGAAGAGATTGACCAGAAGGAGTATCAAAAGAACCTGTTTGAGGATTATGTTCTCAGAAAAAATGACAATTTGGAACAACGGAAAGCGTTAATGCACCGTTACCAGAGAGGGGAATCCCTGACAGGAGAGCATGGACTTAGGAAAGAACTGGCAGCCTTTGACCTTGGTTACTTTGGAAGAGCCTATTTACCGCATTATTTTTCGAGAAAGTCCCCGGCATTTCATGAGGAGCTGGATTCCATCTGGACGGACGGGGTGATGAAACGTCAAAATCCCATTGTATCGTCAAAAGAGATTTCCAGAATGAACGGCTCTAAGAACGTGATAGCAGCTCCCCGTGGACATGCCAAGAGCACGAATCTTACATTTAAGGACACACTTCATGCAGCCCTGTACCTATATAAGCATTACTGTATTTTGATTTCCGATTCCTCGGAGCAGGCTGAAGGATTTTTAGAGGATATCAAAACCGAGCTAGAGGAAAATGTGAATATCATTGAAGATTTTGGCGTTCAGAAAGGGGATAAGGCTTGGCGGTCTAACGTCATTGTCACCAGAGGGAATGTGAAAATAGAAGCCATTGGCTCCGGTAAAAAGGTCAGAGGTAGAAAACATAGAAACTGGAGACCGGATTTGATTGTCTT
>JAGAIK010000260.1 GCA_017626625.1 Roseburia sp. | reverse complement strand
GCCCTGGCATGAGAGCTTAGAGGATGCCTATCAGCTTCTCAGGGGAAAGAAACAGGTAATCAAAGGATATGAACTGTGGGAAAAAGAGGGATTTAAGGACGAGGAGAATCCCCTTCTGCCTTACCATGTGACAGAGAAGAAAGAACTGCGGATTTATCAGCCGGGAGAAACGGAAAGCGACGGAACTGCGGAAGTGAAGATGGAGGGCAGGCTTGTGGGAGGCTGCATGGACTGCCTGGTGAACCTTCTGGGGACGAAGTATGATAAGGTGAAGGAATTTTCTGAGCGGTACAAAGAGGAAGGAATCGTCTGGTTTCTGGAAGCCTGTGATTTGAATGTGATGGGAATCCGCCGTGCCGTCTGGCAGATGAAACATGCAGGATGGTTTTCCCATGTGAAGGGCTTTGTGATTGGCAGACCGTTAGCCTTCGGTCAGGAGATGATGGGCTTAGACGCCTATCATGCAGTGATGGATTTGCTGGCGGAATTGCAGGTGCCGGTGATTATGGATGCGGATATCGGACATCTGCCGCCGATGATGCCGTTAATCTGCGGCAGTTATGCCCGGATATCTGCGAAGGGGAATGATTTTACGATTGAAATGAAATAGGAGACAATGAAGCCCCGCATACAGAAAACGCTGATTTTCTGTATGCGGGGCTTTGACTATGTCCGGAAACCGGTTTATAATACCACATTTACATTGCTGCCAATTCCGGTCTTTGGGACTCCGGTGGAGGGAATCAGCGAAGCGGTATCAATGCCGGAATTAGCGGCATTTTGCTCCTGCTGCTTTAAAAGGGCAGCTCTTTTTTCTTCAATATCTAAGACTTCACTGCGTTTCTCCACCCGTTTAGCATAGGAAGAAATCCGCTGCATGTAGTCCGAATCCTTAGAAAACAGCGATTCAAATTTGGAAATATCGGTGTTGGCAAATAAATCGGTACGTTTTTCTAAGGTGCCGTCGCTTTTTACGGTGATACCGATTTTGTCTAATTCTTTTTCGTATTCCGCAGAGAGTTTTTTGATACTCTTATAAGTCTGCTGCATTCTCCTGTCATCGGAAGAGCCGGAGGAGCTCAACAGGTTGTTGTAAGTATCGATAAATGCGGAAACGCTGTTGCGGATATTGGTGGAATGGTCGTCATCATAGGAAAAAGAGCCGAGGCTTCTAATCGCACGGCGCAGCGCATGGGCATCCGCCTGGGAAAGCATACTGTTGCTGTATTGTCTCCTGGAAGTCGCGGTTCTTGCGTCTGTATTCCCGGTATAAAACCGTCTCATATAATAGGAAGAACTGAGAGATTCTCCTGTTCCTGCATAAGCTGTACTAAAGACAGTAGCCATAATTTTTCCTCCGTTGGTAAATATAGACATCACAATAGAACTTTATATATGTTTCGGCTAAAAATGGCATATAATTAACCATAGAAATGGAAAATACTTTGTGCTATACTAAAGCAAAATAACATAAGGAGGAAAAGGAATGGAGGCAATTATCTGGATAGCGCTTATTATCGTATTCGCAGCAGTTGAGATAGTAACTGTGGGGCTGACTACCATCTGGTTTGCGGGGGGCGCCATTGCAGCATTGCTCTGTGATATGGTGGGGCTTGGCATAGGCTGGCAGTTTGCGGTATTTGTGGTGGTGTCGTTAGTCTTGTTATTCTTTACAAGACCATGGGCGTTAAAATATCTGAAACCTCATCTGGTGCGGACGAATTATGAGGAAAACATCGGTAAGAATGTCTGTATTACGGAAACGGTGGATAATATAAAAGGAACAGGAACGGCTGTTTTAAAGGGACAGGAGTGGACGGCACGCGCCTGGGAAGAAGGAAAAGTTTTTGAGCCGGGCACCATTGTGAAGGTAAAAGAAATCCGTGGTGTTACGTTATATGTGGCAGAAAGCGAGACAATGCCGGTGCAGGAAGACAGTAACATGCAGCAGGAGCAGTAAGGATGTACTCCTGTAACATGCGTCAGAAACAGTAAGGATGTACTTTTGCAAATGCAGCAGGAGCAGTAAGGACAGATAAGGCAGGTAGAAAAAATGACAGAATATCAGGGACAGACAAAAAAGATAGGAATGGTATTTGAAGGAGGAGCAAACCGCACCGTTTTTTCCTGCGGTGTGATGGATATCCTTTTGGAGGAAAATATTATGCCCGATTATTTTGTGGGCGTTTCCGCCGGGATTGCTTTCGGCATATCCTATCTTTCAAAACAGAAGGGCAGAAATTTAGAGGTGATTGAGAAATATCTGCCGGATAAACGGTACATGGGAATGCGGCATCTGCTTGACCGTAAGAAGCGGGCGTTTTATAATATCAGCTTTGTGTTTGAGGAGGTTCCCAACGAGCTGGTGCCCTTTGATTATGATGCCTTTGAGGCGTTTCCGGGAAAGGTGGAGGCGGTGGTGACCAATATCCACACAGGGAAGCCTGAGTATTTAGAGGTGCCGAGGGGAAAGGACATGCGGGACACGGTAGTGGCAAGCTGTTCCCTTCCGGTACTGTTTCAGCCGGTGAAGGTCGGCAGGCATTATTACTTAGACGGAGGGCTTTCGGATTCCATTCCTTTCCGCCGGGCGTTAGACCAGGGGTGTGATAAAGTGGTGGCGGTGCTGACCAGAGAGCGTGGGTATGTGAAGAAGCCGGAGCGGGCGGAGCATATCACCAACAGCCTGTACCGCAGATATCCGAAAATTGTGGAGGATTTAGAGCATCGTGCCGAGCGGTACAATGCGGACATGCAGGAGCTTTTGGAGTTAGAAAAGCAGGGAAAAGTATTTATCATTGCGCCGGAAGACACCTTTGGGGTGGGAAGAACCGAGACGGATGTGGCGAAGCTGAGACGGCTCTATGACGAGGGATTCCGGATAGGCGCAGAGCGGATGGAAGCGCTCAAAAGCTATTTGGAGAAATAGATTTTGATACAGGGAGGAAACCATGAAGATTGTTTTTTTGGATGCAAAGACCATCGGTGAGGATATCGACCTTTCCGGTTACGATAAATTAGGGGAAGTGGTGAAATACGATTTCTCCACGCCGGAGGAGGCGAGGGAGCGGACGAAGGAGGCGGACGTCATTATCTTAAATAAGGTGGTGATTGACGAGAACTCCATCGGCGAGGCGGAGCATTTGAAGCTGGTCTGCGTTACCGCCACTGGGACCAACAATCTGGACAAAGCCTATCTGGAAAAACGGGGGATTGCCTGGAGAAATGTGGCAGGCTACTCCACAGAGACGGTGGCGCAGCACACCTTTGCACTGCTGTTTTATCTGCTGGAGCACCTGAATTATTATGATACTTATGTAAAATCAGAAAAATACGTGAACGATATTACCTTTACTCATTTTGATAAAGTGTTCCATGAGTTGAATGGAAAGCGCTGGGGCATTATCGGCTTAGGTGCCATCGGCAGGAGGGTGGCGGATATTGCAAAGCTTTTCGGCTGTCAGGTGAGCTACTATTCCACCTCCGGGAAAAACGACCAGCCCGGCTACGAGAGAGTGGATTTTGAT
>JAGAIK010000259.1 GCA_017626625.1 Roseburia sp. | reverse complement strand
CATGATACGTTTGAAAAGGCCCTTATCTACTATAAAGAATGGATCTACGCAGTGGTAAGACATTATATAGCAGATGACTGGGAAGCGACTGAAGGTTATGATGAAATAATGCAGATCATTGCCGACCACATCAGGAAATATTATGAGGAGGCACAGGTATGATACAGGATATTGCACCGTTACAGCTAAACAATGTTTACCGGGATAAAATACCGTCAGAAAACAGTTATATACTGGCATTTCGGGAAAACCGGATTTTTTTGAAGGAAGGGGAAGAAATCACCTATTTAAGCTATGGGGAGTGTAAGGCTGCCTGCCGGAAAGAACAAAGGGAGCTGCCGGAGTGCACTTACCTTTTTTCCATCGGCGCAGAAGATTATTTCCTTGCGGATTTGTGGGAGAACTTTGAAATATCAGGCTTTGGCTGGCATAAAATGTTTGCGGTGAGAGCCATGCAGCCAAAGGAGAAGGTGTTGGCGGCTGCCACGGCATGGCATTTGTACGGCTGGTACAGGGATAACCGTTTCTGCGGCAGGTGCGGGGAGAAATTAATACATAGCAGGGAAATGAGGATGCTGCAGTGTCCCTGCTGCCAGAATCAGGTGTTCCCTAAGATTGCCCCGGCGGTGATTGTGGGGGTGACGGACGGCAGAAAAATTCTGATGACCAAATATGCCAACCGGGAATATAAGCGCTATGCCCTCATTGCCGGATTTACGGAAATCGGGGAGACGGCGGAGGAAACCGTAAAGCGTGAAGTGGAGGAAGAAGTGGGGCTTCATGTAAAAAATATCCGGTACTATAAGAGCCAGCCCTGGGGCTTTGACAGCAACCTTCTGCTGGGGTATTTCTGCGAGCTTGAGGAGCATGAGGCGATTCATCTGGATAAAAATGAGCTTTCCACGGCGGAATGGATAGATTATGCGGACATTCCCGATGACCCGGAGGGACTGAGCCTCACCAGGGAAATGATGGTCTTTTTCCGGGAGGAGCAGAAACGGAAGCAAAAAAGGATTGACAGCCCAAAAGATTGATTGTATTATTACAGTAACACAGATGCGGCGGAAGGGCAGTTTTTCAGAACTGTCTTTAGAATCGGGAAAGAAATACGATAGAAAAAGTTAAGATTTCTTAAGTCTTTCTTAAGAGCCGCATTTTTGGAAGTTGTTGTGATAAAATGAGCACAGTGCAAAAGTGATTCAACAGGCAAATTGCAGACTAAGAAAAGGGAGAAATGATGATGAAAGACAAGAAGAATCAGACACAGGCAGTGGCATTGAAGCCCAAAAGGAAAAAGAAAACGATATTGATTGTGGTACTTATTATAGTAGTGGTATTAGTGGCAATCATTGGCAGTGCAGTTAAGAACATGACAAAGCAGGTGGAGGCAGTGACGAATATGGTGGAGGTGGAAGAGGTGCAGAAACGCGACCTTTCCGACACCATTGCCTTAAAGGGCTCCATTTCCGGCGTCAGCAGCACCAACATTGTTTCCAAGGCAGTGTCGGAGATTACGGCAGTCAACGTGCAGGTGGGAGATGTTGTGAAAGAGGGAGATGTGCTGTGTACCTTAGATGCCACCTCCATTGAGGAAAGCATTGCGGATTTAGAAAAGACCGTTTCCAACACCAATGCGGTAAATTCCATCAACAGCAGAACCAACGCCAAGAGCGTGGATGAGGCGATTGCTGACCAGGCAACCCAGTTAGACGAGGCGATGAAAGCCATCAGCCAGGCGCAGGAGGATTACGACGGCGCGGAGGTACGTTACGACAGAGGAGAGGGCGATTTCGCCAGCTTACAGGCAGCACAGAGAGCATTAGAAACCGCGCAGGAGAATTACGACAAGGTATTAGAAACCACCAACCGTGCCATCGAGACGGCAAAGACAGCGGTTGAGCTTGACAAATACAGAAATGATGACAACACTTCCCAGGACACCTTAAAGAGTCTGCGGGAGCAGTTAGAGGACTGTACGGTGACAGCGCCCTGCGGCGGTGTGGTAACGGCAGTGAATGTACGTGTGGGTGATATCAATTCCGAAAAAACAACCATGCTTACCATCGAGGACACCAGCTCCTTAAAAATCGTGGCAACCGTCAGTGAGACAGATATTTTAAAGGTACAGGAGGGCATGAAAGCTACCATTACCTCCGAGGCAACCGGAGAGGAAGAGATAAGCGGCGAAGTGACCCGTGTGGTTCGGGTAAAGAGCAGCGGCAGCACCGCAGACAGCAGCCAGGGAGGCAGTGCTGGATATTCCGTGGAGATTACCATTGACAGCACCGAGTTATTAATCGGCATGGACGCTAAGGCAAAGATTATGGTAAAGGAAAAAGGGGAGTGTCTGGCAGTTCCCTATGATTTGATTAAGACGGATGAAAACGGCAGCTCCTATGTGCTGGTGGCGGAGACCAATGAGGACGGTTCTGCAACAGCGGTCCGCAAAAACATCGAGTTAGGAGAGGAAGTCGATTATTATACGGAAGTGACCGGAGGCGATTTGAAAGAGGGCGACAGGATGATTTATGATTATGCAGGCACCGTGACAGAGGGGCAGGTATTTACGGCAGACCAGATGTACTCCGGTGACAGCATGAACATGACGGGAACAGATGCGGAGGTTATGGAGTAGTGAGTGAACCAGTAATCCGAATGGAAAATATTGTAAAGACATATTATGAGGGGAAACCAAACGAGCTTGAGATTCTCCATGGGATTAACCTCGATGTACATAAGGGCGAATTTGTTTCCATCGAAGGTGAATCCGGTTCCGGAAAGAGTACTCTGATGAATATTATCGGCGTGTTGGATCGGCAGACTGCGGGTACCTATTATCTGGAAGGGCAGGACGTCAACAGTATGACGGACGAGGTGCGCAGCGCCATCCGCAACCGGAGGATTGGGTTCGTGTTTCAGAACTTCAACCTGCTGCCCAGGGCAAATGCGCTGAAAAATGTTATGGTGCCCCTGATGTACGGGGAAAAGAAAACAAAGAATGCCAAGGAGCGTGCCATGGAAATGCTTGCCATGGTGGGCATGGAAGAACGTGCGGGACACCGTCCCAACGAGCTCTCCGGCGGTCAGAAACAGCGTGTGGCGATTGCGAGAGCCATGATAAACGACCCGGCAATCATTTTGGCGGATGAGCCCACCGGAGCTTTGGATTCCAAGACGGGGCACATGGTGATGGATTTGTTCCACAAGCTTCATGAGGAGCAGGGCAAGACCATTGTGCTTATCACCCATTCCCAGGAGTTAGCGTCCGAGACACAGCGGATTGTGACGCTGCTTGACGGAAATATAGTGGCAGACAAGGGAGGTGAGCAGTGATGCTTATTGAAAATATCAAAGAGGCAGTCACCAGTATTTTCAGCAATAAGATGCGTTCCCTGCTGACCATGCTGGGAATTATCATCGGTATCAGTTCCGTGATTATCATCACAACCATCGGCGGCTCTATCCAGAGCACCCTGACGGCGACCTTAAACTCCCTCGGAGGAAATACGGTGTCGGCTTATGTGCAGGCAAAATATCCGGAGGATGATGACGAGGAGGCATGGGCAACGTGGGTTTATCCGGAGATGGAGGAAGAGGATTATGTCACCCAGGAGATGATAGACGGTTTAATAGCGGCATATCCCGATGAAGTGACCGGTGTGGCATCCCAGCAGTATCTTGGTTCCGGGACGATTACAGATGAAGCGGATTCGGATAATTATGCCAATGTCAATGTCAACGGTATCACGCCGGAATACTTAGATTATATGAAATTAAAAATCGTTTCCGGACGCAGCCTCACCAAGGAGGATAATGTGGGACAGAAGCGTGTCTGTGTGATTGCGGATACCATGGCACAGAGATATTTCGGAGATAAAAGCCCCATCGGTGAGATAGTGTCTGTGGCATCTTCCGACGGAAGTATTTATGATTTTGCTGTAGTGGGTGTTTACGAATATAACCAGGCACTTTTCGGCAGAGTGGATACCACGGTTGCGGAAAAGGACCGTGTGACGGAGCTGATGATACCACTGCAGACCTGCTTTAAGCTGCAGGGAACGGAGCAGACCGGATATGAATATTTCAACCTGCTGCTGACGCCTTTAGCGGATGTGGAGCAGGCGACCGCTCATATTCAGAGCTATTTTGACGAGCTTTACGCAAATAACGATAATTTTTATATTTATACCTACAATATGCAGTCTGATATGGGAATGATAAATACCGTACTCAGTGTCATTACGGTGGCAGTTTCCGGTATCGCAGCAATTTCACTGATTGTAGGCGGTGTGGGCGTTATGAACATTATGCTGGTTTCCATCACCGAGCGAACCAGGGAAATCGGCGTGCGTATGGCGTTAGGAGCGAAACGCCGCACCATTAAAATGCAGTTTGTCATCGAGGCGATTGTGCTGTGTCTTATCGGCGGTCTGATTGGGGTATTGATTGGTGTGGGGATAGGCGCCCTGCTGGGTATGGTGGCAAACACCATTATTCAGAGTATGTATGCGGAGTATTCCAGTTACATTATTCTCTCGGTACACCCTTCCGGACAGGCGATTGCACTTTCCCTGTTCTTCTCCATGCTGACAGGCGTTTTCTTCGGGTATTATCCGGCGAACAAAGCCTCAAAGATGGAGGTCATCGACGCACTGCGTTACGAGTAAAGGAAAAGGCAGAACTCCGGGAAAGGAAAACCGGGAGCTGCAGAGCAGAATGCAAAAACAGGATTGTCACAGAAACAGGCGGCAATCCTGTTTTTTTAAGTAAAACGGGAAGTGAATGGGAACAGTTGATTTTTGGCACAGGCAGTGCTAAGATAAGTAGGCTGTTTGGGGGATTTCGGGGAATAATCCTTTAACGAAAGGGAATTTGCGAGAAAATGAAAAGAGGTTTTTCAATCAACGGGAAGGGCAGAAAGTGGTATTTTTTGGCTTATACCCTTTGTTTTGCTGTTATGGCGGCGGCAATCTTTTCTGTTTTTCTTCTATATAGAAAGAGTTTTGTGTGGGTTCCGGATGGATTACAGCAGCATTTTAATGCACTGCTCTATTACCGCAGGTGGCTGCTTGACATTCTGCACACGTTGCTTGCAGAACACAGGCTTGAAATTCCGCTGTGGGATTTGAGCATTGGCATGGGCTCCGATATTCTGACGACGCTGCACTATTATGTCATAGGAGACCCCTTGAATTTACTGTCGGTTTTTGTGCCGGGAGAACAATACATGGAAGGCTTTTACTGCGGTCTTGTGATTTTAAGGCTGTATCTGGCGGGGCTTTCCTTTTCCGCCTATTGCAGGTATCACGGTCAGGAACCCTACTGTATGCTGTTAGGGACCATGGTCTATACCTTTTGCTCCTGGTCCATTGTGGCAATGCGCCACCCGTACTTTCTCAATCCTATGATATATCTGCCGTTGATTCTCATCGGTGCAGATAAGATTTATAAAAAGGAAAAGCCGTGGCTTTACATTGGCATGTTGGCAGTTGCCACCATCAGCAGCTTTTATTTTGCCTATATGATTTGCATTTTCGTGGCGGGTTATGCGCTGCTGCGGTATCTGATGATTTTTCGGAAAATAGAGCTGAAAACAGTTTTGTGGTGGATTGGAAAATTTTTGGGTTATTCTATGGCTGCCTTAGCTTCGGTCTCTGTGATACTTCTCCCGGTGGTGGCGATGACCCTCTCCACCGGGAGGGCGGAGGCGCAGCATGACTTTTCGCTGCTGTATCCCCTTTCTTATTATCGGAAATTTTTTTCCGGATTTCTCATGGGAGGAGCCGGATACTGGAGCGAGCTGGGGTATACGGGATTGATTTTGGTTGCTGCGATATTTCTCTTAAGCAACCGGAAGAAGTTTACCGGGCTTCGGATTGCCTTTGTACTTATGACGCTGCTGCTTCTCCTGCCTTACGGCGGGCTGGTGTTAAACGGGGGCGGCTATGTGATTAACCGTTTCGTCTGGGCGTACTCCATGCTGGTTTCTTTTATTGCCGTCAGAATGTATCCGCAGATTATGGAAATGCAGAAGAAAAAGAGGGTGGAGCTGCTGGCGGCAGGACTGCTCTACATGGTTCTTTGTCTGGTCATCTGTACCAAAAGCCAGAAGCAATACCTGTTTGCGGCGCTGGCGATGTTTGCGGTGCTGTTAGCCCT
>JAGAIK010000258.1 GCA_017626625.1 Roseburia sp. | reverse complement strand
AATGTAATCCAATGACGGATTAAATGAAACCGTATATATCATTTTTCCACCTCCTTAATATTTTTATAACCCTTAAATGCAGTATCTTCAATCTTAGAAGTAATTATCCTAGCACTTTCAAAATCCGCAAAACTAACCGACGATATCTGTGAAAATTTTGAATAATCACTTAATATATATCGTTCTTTTGTCTGTTGCATGGATTTCCGTTTTACCATAGCTTCTTTCACATCCGGTGTACTAAATCCATTTTTGACGGTAATTCCATTCGTACCCCAAAAACCTTTTGTAAAATTGTATTTATCCAGACAAAGTATCGCTTCCTCGCCCACAAGTGCCTCAGTTACCGGTTTAAATTCACCTCCTAAAATATAGGTTGTCAGCCCTTTCTCAGACAATTTTTTTGCATGTGAAAATGAGTTGGTAACAAATGTAACGTCTTTTCGGGTAATAAAATCTATCATGAGTTCTGTAGTTGTACCTGCATCAAGATATATAATATCTCCTGCTTCAATCAAACCGGCTGCATACCGTGCAATCACGAGCTTTTCATCTCTGTTAAGTTCTTTTCTGACCACCACATCATCATCAACAGTATAATAACCACTGTTATTAGCCATGGCTCCGCCATGAACCTTAATAAGGAATCCCTCTTTATCCAGTAAATTCAAGTCTCTTCTTATTGTAGACTCCGATATTTCCAAAAGTTTCATAAGCTCCTGAACCGTCACGCTCTTTCGTTCATTTACAATCTCCAAAATGGCATTGTGACGTTCCTCACCTAACACAATCATTCCCCCTTCCTCATTTCAGTTATACTGTATTTTTTGTTTTTCTTGCCATAATCTTCTGCCATTTCCATGAGCTGTAATTATAATACCATCATTTTCCGTCATTTTCAATCATTTTCATTCAAAATCATTCACAATATTTCAAAAAAATTGTTGTGCATATTGTATATTTTATTTTCAAATTCTATAATTTATTGGATACTTCTAACAAAACATAATAAAAAACTGAGTCTCCATTTCTTTAAAACGAAACCCAGTTTTTATTATTTTCATTTAATTGCGTCCCAATGAAATATATTCACAAGAAACTCAAAATCACAACACAAAGTCATGATATATCATTATGCAAAATTTTTTGAGAACAGCTCCATGACCTCATCTTTTGTCGCCATTTCCTCTGAAAAAGCACTAGCGCTTCCCGCACATATCCCCATCTTAAATGCACGTTCAAAATCTTCACACTCCGTATATCCTGCCAAAAAACCTGCCAGCATGGCATCTCCCGCTCCTACAGAGTTTTTAACTTCCCCTTGTGGGGCATCTGTTTCAAATACTCTGCCATCTTCCGTCACCAGCACTGCCCCCTCTGCTGACATCGATACAAGTACATTTCTTGCCCCCTTTTCCATCAAAAGTCCGGCATATTTTACAGCGTCCTCTTTCGTACTGATCTCCACATCGAAAAGTCTGCCAAGCTCATGATTATTCGGTTTAATCAAAAACGGTTTATACGGAAGTACATTGAGCAAAAGCTCGCCTGTTGCGTCCACGATAATCCGGCTATTATTGTACTGCAACATTTGCATGATATCCATATATGTAGTACTTGACATGGTATCCGGCAGACTTCCCGCCAAAACCAGATAATCATCATCGTCCAGGTATCCAAGCTTTTCATACAGTTCAGCAATATTCTCACTCTTAATCTCAGGTCCCTGCCCATTAATCTCCGTCTCTCCTCCAGAACGAATCTTCACATTAATTCTCGTGAGACCCTCCTCCAGACTGATAAAATCCGCATTCATATCTCGCTGTTGTAACAATGTCTTTAACGCATCTCCTGTAAATCCTGATGTAAAGCAGATTGCTTTATTATCCACACCAAGGTTATGTAGTACGATTGACACATTAATTCCTTTTCCACCCGGCAAAATCCGCTCACCACTGGTTCGATTCACATGATTCATATCGATTTCAGGCAAATCCAATATGTAATCCAAAGACGGATT
>JAGAIK010000257.1 GCA_017626625.1 Roseburia sp. | reverse complement strand
CTGCATATCGGCTCTAATATGGATCAGAATATGGATGTCCGGATTCAGGAGGTTTCCTGTGAGAGCCTTTATATTGACGATGTTACGGTTACGACGACCAATGGGGCTTCTAAGGCGCTGACACAGTTAGATGACGCCATCGCAAAAGTGAGCGAGGTGCGTTCGAAGCTGGGTGCATATGAAAACCGTCTGGAGTACAGCGTGGAAAGTTTAGATGCCTTTGAGGAAAATATGACAGGGGCAATGTCAAGAATCAGTGATGCGGATATGGCAGAGGAAATGACGAACTATACACACTTGAATGTGTTGAATCAGGCGGCAATTTCCGTATTGACTCAGGCAAATGATATGCCGCAGCAGGTATTGCAGATTTTACAATAGGGTAATTGAAATTGCCATAAAGGAAGGATGATTCTGTCTTGAAGAAAGAACAGATACAGGAATTTACCAGAAGGATAAGCCAGAGCAACAAGGGCGGTCTGGTGATTGTAATGTACGATATCTTATTTGCCTATCTTGCGGAGGCAAAGGAGGCGTATGAGAAGGAGCAGTGGGACAGCTATAAGGAGGCGGTACGCCATGCACAGCGCACCATTAACGAGCTGATTTCCGCCTTGAATTTTTCCTATGACCTTGCGTTTGAGCTTCACCGGATTTATGTATTCTGCAGGGATAACCTTGCAAAAGCGGTGTATAAGAGGGACATAGAGGAATTGCTTCTGTCGGAGAGCCTGATGAAAAAGTTGTATACCGCATTTTCCGAGACAATGAAGCAGGACAAGTCAGCGCCCCTCATGAGTAATACCCAGCAGGTGTATGCCGGATATACTTATGGGAGGGACGACCTGGTAGAGACTTATGAAAATTATGATACATCCAGAGGATTCTTAGTGTAAGAATCCTCTATTTTTTTGATGCTTGCCAGCAGAAATTTATAACGCATTTGTACGGAATTAAGCTCGTAAATATAGCAGTCAATCAAGTCCGGGTCAGTGGCATTTCCAAGATTGTTATAGGCGTCCTGTAAATCTCTCGCCGTCCGGTGGAGGTCGTTCCTGAGCAAAGTGTAATGTTTATCGTTCGTCTGTTCTGGTTGAAAAACATGCAGCATATCATTCCTCCGTTCATAATTGATATAGTTAGTATCAGTATAAGCAAAAAATTCCAATTCTATACAGGTTATTTGTCATAAAAATGGTAAATCGGAATAAATTAGCAATGAAAAAAGACAGGCGGGTAAGGATGGATAAAATAACGGCTTTTGGAATTATGGCGGGAATGCTGGTTTTGGTGCTGGGGATTGTACTTTTTAAACAGAAATCCCAGGTGGTGTGGAATTTTTTAGTGCGGACGGTATTAGGGGCAATCTGCATTATTTTCACCAATGATTTTCTTGCGGCACAGGGAATCGCGGTGGCGGTGGGCTTGAATCCAATCAGTCTTTTGACAGTGGGAAGCCTTGGTTTAGGCGGATTTGCGGCGCTTTACGGGATTTTGTTTGCACAATTTTTGTGAAAAATTTACGAAAATAGTTGCTTTTTTCAAAAAACTATGGACAAAGGAAAAACAGGTTGCTATAATGCGATTCACAAACAGACAAAAGAGGTGATGAATTGGGGAAATCATACAACTCACATTGCTGAGCCATTTGACGATGGCGGTGGTGATGGACTTCGGAAACGAAAAAATCAGTAACCGGCTGATTGTTTCCGGCTTATTTTGGGGACTTGCATTCCGACTGCTGGGGGAGGGGAGTGCAGCATTGGTTCATTTTCTGGTGAACATTTCTATTCCGGTTATCTTATTATTTCTTTTATTTCAAATGTGCGCAGTTGGCGCAGGCGATATCAAGTTATTTTCCGTTGTAGGTGGTTTTTTGACAACCAAACAGTTGCTTTACGTGATGTTTGCTGCATTTGCGGCGGGGGCAGCCATAGGGCTTATCAAGCTGGTTTACCGGGTCAGAACCACAGGATATCAAATTGGAACAATAACAGTCATTCATTTTTCAACAGCAATTTTAATTGGTTATTTTGTAATAGTCTGGGGGTGTGGGATTGGGTAAATTGACAGTGGCATTCTGCGATACGGACGAGGTGTACCGCAGCAGGTTTGTCGCATATCTGATGGAGCATAAGGCGAAGGAGGTGACGGTGTGTTCTTTTTCGGAGCCGGAGCTGTTTTTGACCTATGCTAAAAAAGAGAACTATGATGTCATCATTCTCGGGGAGGGCTGCGCTCCGTTGGAAAAAGAACTGTATCAGGGAAAAATCCCGGTTTTAAAGCTGGTGGAACAGCTTCCGGGGTATGTGGCGGAACAGCCTTCGGAATATGCGGCGGAGGTTTCGGGTTATTTGACGGAGTCGCGCAGCACGAGGGCGGAGACGCTTAAGTATCAGCCAGTGGAAACCATCTGGCATGAGGTGCAGGTTTTAGCGGCAGGAAACAGAGGAAATCCCGTGGCGGGGGTGTCATGGAAGTTAGAGGTGATTGGTGTTTGTTCCCCGGTCAGGCATGAGATGCAGGTGCCCTTTTCTTTACTGCTCGCCGGAATTTTGGCGGAGAAGAGAAAAATATTATATTTGAATCTTATGAAGTTTTCCGGTTTGCAGCAGAGCTTTGAATTTTCCGGGGACTGCGACATGGGGGATGTGGTTCTGCGCTTGAGGAAGGGAATGCTTACCAGAGAGACTTTTTTGAGAAGTGTGTATGAAACGGAGCATTTTTCTTACATTCCGTCCTTTTTCAATCCGGAGCAGTTAGGGGAGTTTACGGAGAGGGATTTTTCGGCTTTGCTGGATTTTGTGCGCAACGAGACGGAATTTGAAACGGTGGTCATTGATTTTGGCATGGGGGTGCAGTCCTTAGCGCTGTTGCTGGATAGTTGCAGCAGTTGTTATTGTCCGGTGAAAAAAGGATATTTTTACGAGGGGCAGACGGAGGAATTTTTCCGGTATCTGGAGAGAGTGGAGAAGACAAAGCTGCGGGAACGCCTGCAGGTGGTGGAACTGCCCTTTTCGGCAAAAGGGATTCGGGGCGGCGGAAATGTGTTAGAGCAGCTTTTGTGGAGTGAATTTGGAGACTACGTGAGAAATTTTTTGTCGGGGGACGGCTATGGGCGTGAGTGAAAGGGAATTTAAGGAGTTAAAGGAGCGGGTGTTAGCGGAGGTGGATTTGACCAGGGAATTATCGGATGAAGAAATCTGCCTGTTAATCGAGAAATGCGTGGAAGATTACTCCCATATTCGTGCGCTGACACTGAAAGAGCGGGAACTGTTAGAAAAAACATTATTTCATTCCATGCGAAAATTTGACGCTATTCAGGAGCTGTTAGAGGACCCGGCGGTGACGGAAATTATGGTAAATGGGGCAGAGCATATTTTTTATGAAAAAGAGGGACGGCTGTTAGAATCAAAAAGCCACTTTTCCTCAAAGGAAAAGCTCAATGATGTGATACAGCAGATGGCAGGGAACAATAACCGTATGGTAAATGAGGCGTCACCTATCGTGGATACCAGGCTGCCGGACGGCTCCAGGGTCAATATTGTGTTAGAGCCGGTTTCCATCGACGGTTCCGCTATCTCTATCCGCAAATTTCCGGAAAAGCCCATTTTGATGGAGAACTTGATTGCGATTGGATCGGTGTCGGAGGAGGCGGCAGGTTTCTTAAGACTGTTAGTTGAATCAGGATATAACATCTTTGTTTCCGGCGGGACGGGTTCTGGGAAAACCACCTTTTTGAATGCGCTGTCCCAATATATTCCCAGAGAAGAGCGGATTATTACGATTGAGGATTCTGCGGAGCTGCAGCTAGTGGATAAGCCGAATCTGGTGCGCCTTGAGACGAGGAATGCCAATACGGAGGGGGTGGAGCCCATTACCATCCGCGATTTGATACGGACGGCGCTGCGTATGCGGCCGGAGCGGATTATCGTGGGAGAATGCCGCGGGGCGGAGGCGTTAGATATGCTGCAGGCAATGAATACCGGACATGACGGCAGTCTGTCCACAGGACATGCCAATTCCTGCAGGGACATGCTGAGCCGTATGGAGACTATGGTACTGATGGGAATGGAGCTGCCCCTTCCGGCAATCCGCAGCCAGATAGCTTCGGGGATTGATATTTTGGTGCATTTGGGACGCCTGCGGGATAAAAGCCGGAAGGTGCTCCATATAGCAGAGATAGCGGGAATGGAGCATGGGGAGATTAAATTGCATGAGCTGTTTCGT
>JAGAIK010000256.1 GCA_017626625.1 Roseburia sp. | reverse complement strand
CGGCTGTTTTGTGTAAAATGATTTTTAGTGTTTGAATATCAAGATATTTAGGAGGATAAAAAATGTTAGCAATCTTAGCAGATTCCAGCGCGTCAACAGCATCTACTGCGGCAGGCTGGGGAGGAATGATTATCTGGCTGGTGATTTTATTTGCATTTATGTATTTCTTTATGATTCGTCCGCAGAAAAAAGAACAGCAGAAAAAAAATTCCATGCTTTCTGAGCTGGCAGTAGGCGACACCGTTCTTACCACCAGCGGATTTTACGGAACTGTGATTGACATTGATGAAGATACGGTTATCGTAGAGTTCGGAAGCAACAAGAATTGCCGTATTCCGATGCAGAAATCTGCCATCTCTGCGGTAGAGAAGCCGGAAGAAGCAGAATAATAGAAATAAGAACAACGGAGACCTGTTATGACGAGAAATCTGCATAACAGGTTTTTTCATGACTTTGCTTGAAAATCAGGGAGAGAAAGCCAATGCAGTTTGAGAGAAAAAAAGGAAAAAGGAAATTAACATATTTTATGGTGGCGGCAGCCGTCAGCGTCCTGTTTTTGCTGTTGTGCGCCTGTAAGCAGATTTATCCTTTCGGGGAGGGAACCATTGACACCATAGATTTTGGAAGCCAGTGGGTTCCGGCATATTATCACGTGTGGGATTTCCTTCACGGGGAGGGCAGCCTGCTTTTTGACTGGAATGCGGCGGGGGGCATGGACTTTTCCGGCTCCGCCTCCCAGTTCGTGCTGTTAAGCCCCTTTAACCTGCTGTTCCTTTTTGTCGGGAGAAGCCAGATACAGCAGTTTATGACCTTTTTTATTCTGATAAAATTAGCGGCAATGGGGCTTTCCATGTGCTTCTTTTTGGAGAAACGGAGCCGGGGGCTTCGGGAAGAAATTCCATGGATTGTGGCGGGAAGCACCGCCTATGCTCTAAGCGGTTACACCTTTCAATATTACGGCATGGGATGGGTGGATGTGGCGGTGATTTTGCCGATTCTTATCCATTGCTTTGAGGGAATGGCGAAAAAAGAGCAGGAATGGAAACCCGGCAGATATGCCATCGGTTATCTGCTTTGTCTGACACTGGTATTTGTCATAAGTATCCCACAGGCGTACATGATTTGTATTTTTCTGATACTTTATGCCGGAGGGTACTTTTTCATCAAACGGGAGGACGGAACCTGCAGAAAAGGCGGTATGCTGAAATTTGGGCTGGTGTCGCTGCTCTCCCTGGGGCTATCCGCTGTTATTTTTCTTCCGGCAGCCCTTAGTATTCTGCGTTCCTACCGGATGTCCGGGGCGGAATACGGCGGGGAAAACGGATACTTCTGGCTCCTTGGGCAGAGCGGCATGGACGCCCGGATAAAATGGATCATGCTGCTTGGGGTGCTGATTCCGTTTCTCTATCTGGTTGTCACGGTGAGAAAGAAGCGGAGCTGTCTCTGGCAGAGCTATCTTGTGGCGGTTATGGTGATTCCTGTGGCGGTGGAGGCGGTGAATCTGGTATGGCACAAGGGCACCTATATGTGCTTCCCCATGCGCCACGGTTACATGATGATTTTTGCCATTCTTGCCATGGCGTACGAGCGGTCTCAGGAACGTCTGGCAGGGGGAAAAGTGAAAATAGAGGGAAAAAAGAAAGGCATTTTAACCGGGGCTGTGATAGCGGTCTGGGGCGTTGTGACCTTTGGGATTGGAATGGATGCCCTGTTTTCTAACACCCATGGAAAAGAGGTGGATTTTGTCCGGGATGCGGAGGAAATCGGGACGGTTTTAGCGGAGGAAAGCGATGTATTCCATAAGGTAAAAATAGCAGACGCTTCGTTAGACAGCAATTATCCGCTGATTGCAGGGGTGGCTTCCTATTCCAATAACCTGCACATTTTAACGGCGGAGCAGATTAATGCTTTAAGAAGCCTGGGGTATTCCCAGATATGGACAAGGCTCAGCGATACCGGGGGAACGCTGTTTTCCGATGCCCTGTTAGGGTATCAGTACACGGTGAACCACAGGCAGTCCGGCAACGGGGACGCCATGGAAATGTCGTGCTACGAAAATTATGAAACCACGGAGCATTTTTCCATTCTGAAAAATAGATATACCTATGGAACGGGGATCCGGATAGATTTAGAGAGCTATCGGCAGTACAACGGGGCGGCATCTGCCAATGTGTTTGAAAACCAGAATATGATTTCTAATATGCTGTTTGGCGAAGACTTTTTTACCACATGGACCGAGAGTTTTGCGGATGAAAAGGTGAATGAGACGCTGGTTTATGAGATTCCGGTGGAAAAAGAGGGGATGCTGTATCTCTATTCTAAGGAGCTTTCCGGCGCAGAGATTTTTGTCAACGGGGAACTGCTGCCTGTTCCAAGCTATGAAAATCTTTCCGGGACACGTTATCTCTCGGAGCACAATAACGGCATTCTCACCTTAGGGCTGTTTGAGGGGGAGACGGTGACGGTGGAAATCCGCCAGACCTGTTATGACACCATGATACCGAAACAGATACAGTTTGGCATTCTGGACATGGCGGCCTTTGCCGACAGCGTGGCAGCGTGCGGGGAAGATACGGTTACCTATGAACTGGGGAAGAAATCCTTAAAAATTTCGGCAAGTGCCAAGGAGGAGGAGTTTTTGCTTCTGCCTGTCAATGCAGACGGCGGCTGGAAATATACGATTAACGGCGGGGAAGAGGGAATGGCAAGAATTTTCGGGAACCTGACGCTGATACAGTTAAAGCCGGGGGAAAATGAGATTGTCCTCACCTATGTGCCGGGCGGACTGGAAAAAGGCGCCGCTGTTACCATACTGACAGTGGTGGTGCTGGCTTTGTGGGCGGCGTTGGCAAGGATAAAAAAAGCAGATAACGTGATTGGGAAAATTTATCATGGGCTTTCCTATGGGGCGCTGGCGGTGTTTGCGCTGGTGTTTGCGGGCTGCCTGTTGGTGGTGTATGTGGTGCCGATGGTGTATTCGCTGTATCTGAAATTGTTTGGAGGAATGGGGTAAGTAAGAGAGCCGGAGAACTGAAAGTGTGAAATCAGAATGATTTTGTAGTATGTAAGGAAGTGTGTAATCCAATGAAAATTAATACAATAGGTGTGGTGTTGTCGTATTATCGGGAAAAGTATCATTTGCCTTTGGCTGAGATATGTGAGGGAATCTGTTCTGCTACGACGTTGTTTCGTATGGAACAGGGATATCGGGAAGTTGATTCATTGGTCAGTGAGACGCTGCTTGCGAGAATTGGAAAGCAGGTATTAGAGTTTGAATTGCTGTTGAATGAGGAAGTTTATCAGTTGTTTCTACTGAGGACGGAGATGAGCAGAAGAATAGAAGAGGACAGGTATGGCGGGATAGAGGAACTTTTGGAAAGATATCGGACTTTAATGCCGCAGAAACAGCCGGTTCACAAACAATTTTGTTCCTACGTGGAAGTAATGTGTATGCAAAAAAGGAATGCACCGGAGGATGGGATAGCTACGTTGTTAAAAGAGGCGATTGAACTGACAAAACCGAAGTATGGCAGAAACGGCAAAAAATTTGAATTATATAGTGAAGTAGAATTGAAATTGGTTTTTCTGTTGGCGAAATATGAAAAAGATGAGGCATGGAAAGAGAAAGAATTGCTGAAAATGCTGAATTTTATTGAAAAATATGATTCCAAAAAAGTGAGAGAACGCATAAAAATCCATATTTCAATGGAGCTGATTCAAGTACAAAAAATCAGACAGGATAACGAAAAGTTTATGGAATATCTGGATATGGCAATCCGACAAATTGCAGAGAGCAGGAAACTGACAGGGTTAGCAGAACTTCATTTTGAGAAAGCGAAAGCAATGGAACGCCTGTTTACAGTAAAAAAATGGGAAAAGCCGGAAGAAAAAACAGAGTATATCAGGCAGTATCGGGAGGAGATAAAAATGGCATATTATACTGCTATGATAACGGAAGAGAAGGAATTGCTTGCAGAAATAAAAGAATATGGCGGTGAGATGCAGTATGGCAAACTATAGAATGGGAGATGTCATAAGGTTGTCAAGAATGGCAAGGAATATGACACAGGAAGAATTAAGCGAGGGGATTTGCTCGGTAGAAACACTTTCCAGAATAGAAAACGGAAGGACAAAAATAAAGAGGGAAATCTACCAGCAGTTAATGGAAAAGATGAATCTTTCCACGGAAAAAAATTATGCGGTCTGTTTAAGTGCTGATATGGAACTGATTCAGGAGAAAGAGTATTTTGAGGATGCTATGGCAAAGCATGATTTTGAAGCAGCAGACGTTTATATGAGACAGATAAAGCTGCTGGCGGGAGATAATCTGTCTACGCAGCAGTATGTAAAAAGGGAAAGCAGGTTTCTTGATTATTATATGAAACGAATTTCAAAGGAAGAACTGGTGCGTGAATTGGAGCAGCTTGCGCAGGAGGCTATACCGGAGTATAAAAAGTATATCGACAGTGAAGTGGTGTATCCGTTCCGGCAGCAGGAGATAACATTGCTGAAACGCCTGGCGGTAGCGTATGGACAGGCAGATGAGACGGAGAAAAGCATAGCAATTTGTGAGATGCTGCTTCGCAGTCTGCGGCAGGAATATATGGCGGAGTGGGAGGAAGAGGAAATCATTATCATGGCAAATTTGTCGAAATATTATGGTGCAGTGGGGGAGATACATAAATCTATGGAATTATGTTATGAGGTACTGCCAAAAGCAAAAAAATATTCCTATGCACCCGCTATTCAATTTGTGTTGTTTGAAATTGCATGGAATAAATGGAAACTGATTGAAAGGGGAGAAGAGGGGGAAGAAGAAATAGAAGTGTGTAAAGATTATATGAGACAAGCATATTTTTTATGTACTGCAAGATGTGACATACTTGAAAAAAGCATAATTGCAGATTTTTGGCGGCAACACTTTCAGGAAGATATAGAAGGAGTAATTGAGTAGAGGTCTATGTCAGGAAATTCATCGCCGCATACGGTAATGTTATGCTCAGGAGATTGATGAGGAAGAGACGGTGTATTATTTAGAGTAATTGCAGCAAAGAGTAAAATAAGAACAGTAATTTTTTTTGAGAATTTTTTCATTTGCATAAACCTTCCTTTTTAATTTTTTTTTAAAAATAGCACTAAATTATCAAAAAGACCATGTCAGAATCGGAAAAAAATGTTTTTCTGATTCTGACATGGTCTTTTTTAGATAACGGTATTATGATGGATATATTAACAGAAGGCGAGGAAAAAAGCTTTATGGATATGCAAATGCTGAATAAGGATTTTCTTATCATAGCAACAGAAGAATTGGGTTGTATATATTATGTCCCTCAGAAAAGGCTGGCAAAAATAGACAGCAAGGTGGCATTGGAATTAAAAAAGTGTCAGCTTGGAGAAAGAGAATTGACAGCAGTGCAGCGGGAACTGCTGAACAGTCTTAGAGACGGGAAATTTGCAAGTGAGAAAACAGAGAAAGAAACAGCAAACCGCATAACAGAGATTGAGTTAGTAGTAAGTACAAAATGCAATCTTAACTGTGTCTATTGTTATGCAAACGGCGGAAATTATCAGGGAAAAGAAAGTATTATGCCTTTTGAAACAGCGGATGCGGTTGTTCGCTACCTGAAAGAAAATAAGATAGAAATTGGGACGGTTCAATTTTTTGGCGGGGAACCCATGCTGGCGTATCAAACGATTTCCTATCTGTGTGGGCAGCTTCAAAAAAATGATATTTCTGTGGGAAAATATGCAATGGTCAGTAATTTGACATTTCTGCCGGAAGAGTTTTTGGAGGATATTGCAAAATATAATATTCATATTACAGCAAGTATAGATGGTCCGAAAGAAATCACAAATAAACAGCGGTTGAGCAGAGATAAGAGGTTAGATGTTTATGATACCATTGTTCAGAATATAAATCGTTTGAGAAATCGTGGGCTAGATATAACAGCGGTGGAATGTACTTATACCGATGCTCACCGAAATGCAGGTTATACAAGTGAAAAGTTAAAGAAGTTTTTCAAGCAGGAACTGGGAGTGGAAAACGTGATATTGGAAAATGCCAGTGATGTGTTTTGCGGAGATGATAAGGCCGATGATTATGCCGATTATTTTCAGTCGCCGGAAATGTCCCTTGAGGAAATTAAGTTTTTGAAATTTTTGCTGGACAAGAAAACTGAAAATTCGGTATTTTGTCTGGCAGGAATAAGGAAATATGCAATTTTTCCGGATGGTTCCATTTATCCATGCCATCTGTTTGCACCGATGAAGGAAGAATATCGTATGGGTAATGTGTTTGACATAGTGTGGGATAAGTCGGAAAAATGTAATGTTACTTTAAGAAAATTAGAGAAGGTAAAGCAGATGTGCCACTGTGCGGATTGCAAAGGAAGAAATTTCTGTCATCAGTGTATTGCTTCCGTGCTTCTGAGCCCAAAGGCGGTAGATTGTGAAAAGAATATAGAGATTTATGCCGGTGTGATAAATAATTATATGAAAAGTAAATGTATCACTTCAAATATAAAGAAATAGAGGAAACAAACAGGAGGAAATGACAATGGAGAAAAAAGAATTAAATGAGAACTTTGCAAAAGTGGAAATGATTGAGTTGACGGAAAAAGAAAAACAGTGCATGGAACTGTTGGATGAGAAGCTTGCCGGAGGCGGTGGTGCACTATTGGTTTGCATGTGCAATAATTAGAGAAGGTGTAAGTTGATACATTTGCTTTTTAGAGGGAAATGCTTGCAAAATGAAGGAGCGTTTCCCTAACTTATTTAATTTTGAATTAGAAAAACAGTAATATCTTGCGTTTCGGTTATCTAGAGTATCAGAATGTATAGAATAATATTAAAAAACGTAGTGGAAACAGCGATAAAAACAGCATTTATAGAAAATGCTGAAAAGGAAACAGCGATTTTAGCTTTTGCTAATTACAATGATAAGAGTATAATAATAGAAGATATTTATTGTATTTTGAGTGAGGGACAGTCAGAATTATCGGCAAATATCAGTCCGGAAAGACAATTAAAGCTGATAAAGTACTGCGGGATAAATGACAGAATCCCTGTAGTCATTCATTCACATATCTATGCAAAAAGAAAGGTTTTCTTTTCATCAGTGGATTTGAAATTTGAAGCGTCCTTCCGTAAAGTGCAGGAAAAACTGCGGTGTCCCGTAAATACGCTATTTATCGTATATGGTCAGACGCAGCTGCGCGCCAGATTATGTATGGGCGGCAGATATGCAGCGTTTCAGATAGAAGATAACATCAATCATAAAATTTTTAAGGAGACAGCAGTATGGGAAAATATATTAAAAAACATAAAGGTATGGCGTTGATGTTTGTGCTTGCGGGAATACCCAGTGCGCTTCTCGGAGTATTTTCCACCTATTGTATTCAATATATTACAGAAATTGTGGTTGCAGGGGAAAAAGACCGGATTAAAGATATGTTTTTTATGACGCTTATCTTTTTTATCGGTATGGCGTTGATTGTTACGTTTTATATGTATATGAAATATAAGTTTTCCATGAAAGTGATGAGTGAGGTAAGGCAGGATTTATTTCAAAGCATTTTGAGAAAAGACGTAACGGCGTATTATAAACAGAATACAAGTTATTATACCTCGTTGTTTCATAATGATTTGCAGTTGGTGGAAACCACCCTGTTAGCGTATTTTATATTGGTAAAACAGATAGAAGAGATTTTCTTTTCTATGTTCTATGCCTTTTCGCAGAATCTGGTTATTGGAGTTTTGCTGTTAGTGATAGGAATTTTGGGAACAGCGGTTCCGGTGCTGTCGCAGAAAATTTTGGAAAAGTCCAATATGGAGCATATGAATGAGGCGGCAAGGCATAATACGGTAATTAATGATAATTTCCATGGATTTGAGGTAATTAAAAATTATCAGGTGGAAAAAAACGTGGTGGGGAAATATTTGCAGGAAAACCGCAGGTTAGGGAAGAAAAGATTTGCAAGTCAGTTTACACAGGAAACTGTCGGTGGAGTAACGCAGGACATTGTATTGACATTGCAGATATTGGTTATTGTAGCTGCGGGAATCATGACTCTGTATGGAAAGATTGGTATCTCATTTTTAACAGTTGTAATAGCACTTAGCAGCAGTGTAATTGGTGCTATGTGTACAACGATTGAAGCTCTGGTACAGATAAAATCGGGAAAGCCGGTTTGCCGGAAGGTCTTTGCGGAAATGAAAGAACCTGAGGAAGAAGCAGAAAAAGAAAGTTTAGAGGTTAAGGAAAAAATAGAGTTTCAGAATGTAAGCTTTTCTTATCCGGGAGCGGAACAGGAAGTATTGCATCAGGTAAATGCTGTATTTGAAAAAGGTGGACGATACGCACTTGTAGGCGGCAGTGGAAGTGGGAAGTCCACACTGGCTAAATTGCTGCTTCGCTATTATAATGATTATCAGGGGAATATTATAATAGATGAAACGGATATGAAAAATATATCTGTCAGGGGCGTCATGAAACAGATTGCAGTCATCCCCCAGAATGTCTATATATTTGAGGATACCTTCCGCAATAATATTACGCTGTATCATGAGTATAAAGATGAGGACGTGTTAGAAGCCGTCAGAAAAGCAGGCTTGGAAAATGTATTGCAGAGATTGGAAAATGGACTGGAAACCGTACTGAAGGAAGGGGGAGCGAATCTTTCCGGCGGTGAAAAACAGCGAATTTCCATTGCAAGGGCTTTCTTACATCAACGTAAAATATGGGTTCTGGATGAGGCAACCTCCAGTTTGGATAACAAGATGGCATATCAGATTGAAAAAACGGTACTGGACATACCGGATATTACCGTAATTATGATAACGCATCACTATAACAAGGAAAATCTGCAAAAATGTGACGGAATTTTTGTTTTGGAGAAAGGAAATGTTGTGGAAAACGGAACCTTTGACGGGCTTATGGAGAGTGGGGGACAGTTTCGGCAATTATATGAGCTGGGAAACCAATAAATAGTTTTCAGGGGCGTGGAGAATGAATCTCTATGCCCTTTTTCCTTGTTTTATAGAAGAAAAGACCATGTCAGAAACAAGAAAATTATTTTCCGGTTTTGACATCGTTTTTGCAGCAATCCGTAAGCCTATATTATAAAGTAATGGTAAATAATCTTATTATAACTCATATTTATAAAAGACATAAAAAAGAAAAATAGAATCAAAGGTTGCAATGTTTCTTCTGATACATTATTATAGATTTTATACATACTGCCTGCGCTTCCTTACAGGTGTGCTGTACATTCGCGCGAGGCATATCAGGAAAGAGGGATTAGACATGGAATGTAAAATTGGTGTGATTTCAGGGGACGGGATTGGTCCTGAAATTGTGGCAGAGGCAAAAAAGGTATTAGATAAAATCGGGGAGAAATATCAGCATACCTTTCATTACGAAGATATATTGATGGGAGGCTGTTCCATTGACGCCACAGGCGTTCCGCTGACAGACGAAGCAATCGCGGCGGCAAAGGCATCCGACGCAGTACTGATGGGTTCCATCGGCGGCAACACGGCAACGTCTCCCTGGTACAAATTAGCGCCGGAGTTAAGACCGGAGGCGGGACTGTTAAAGCTGCGCAAATCTTTGAACCTGTTTGCCAACTTAAGACCTGCTTATTTATATGAAGAATTAAAGGCGGCGTGTCCGCTGCGGGACGATATCATCGGGGACGGCTTTGACATGATGATTATGCGTGAGCTGACCGGAGGACTTTATTTCGGGGAAAGAAAGACAGAGACGGTGGACGGGGTGATGACAGCCACCGATACCCTGACCTATAATGAGAATGAAATCCGCAGAATTGCAAAACGCGGTTTTGATATTGCCATGAAGCGCAGAAAGAAAGTGACCAGCGTGGATAAGGCAAATGTTTTGGATTCCTCAAGGCTTTGGAGAAAAGTGGTGGAGGAAGTGGCAGCAGATTATCCGGAAGTCACCTATGAGCATATGTTGGTGGACAACTGCGCCATGCAGTTAGTGAAAGACCCGAAACAGTTCGACGTGATTTTAACGGAAAATATGTTTGGAGATATTTTATCCGATGAGGCGAGCATGGTGACAGGCTCCATCGGAATGCTCTCAAGCGCCAGCTTAAACGATACCAAATTCGGGCTTTATGAGCCAAGCGGCGGTTCCGCACCGGATATTGCAGGAAAAGGCATTGCCAATCCAATCGCAACCATCTTAAGCGCAGCCATGATGCTTCGCTACACCTTTGATTTAGATAAGGAAGCGGACGCCATTGAGGCAGCAGTAAAACAGGTGTTAAAAGAGGGTTACCGCACCATCGACATTATGCCCCAGGAAGAAGATAAAAAATCTTCCGTGGTCCAGGTGGGCACAGCGCAGATGGGCGACTTAATCGCAGAACGGGTGTAAAAATTCCCCATGGGGAACGCAAAGATAAGGAAAGGATAAAAATTATGAAGAGTGATAATGTAAAAGCAGGGATGCAGCAGGCGCCCCACAGAAGTCTTTTTAATGCGTTAGGCTTCACCGAGGAAGAGATGAAAAAGCCTATGGTAGGTATCGTAAGCTCTTACAACGAAATCGTACCGGGGCATATGAACTTAGATAAAATCGTCAACGCCGTAAAATTAGGCGTTGCAGAAGCCGGAGGCGTTCCGGTGGTATTTCCTGCCATTGCAGTCTGTGACGGTATCGCCATGGGACATGTGGGCATGAAATATTCCTTAGTGACCAGAGATTTGATTGCGGATTCCACCGAGTGTATGGCATTGGCACATCAGTTTGACGCCTTAGTTATGGTGCCAAACTGTGACAAAAACGTACCGGGACTTCTGATGGCAGCGGCACGTATCAACGTACCTACCGTATTTGTTTCCGGCGGTCCCATGTTAGCAGGTCATGTGAAAGGACAGAAACGAAGCCTTTCCTCCATGTTTGAGGCAGTGGGCTCCTATGCGGCAGGCACCATGACAGAGGAAGAGGTAAGGGAGTACGAAGAGAAAGTATGCCCCACCTGCGGCTCCTGCTCCGGTATGTATACCGCAAACTCCATGAACTGCCTGACCGAAGCCCTTGGTATGGGACTTCGCGGAAACGGAACGATTCCAGCAGTTTATTCCGAACGTATTAAATTAGCAAAACATGCCG
>JAGAIK010000255.1 GCA_017626625.1 Roseburia sp. | reverse complement strand
GCGGGATTTCTCCAATGAATTGCTGCGGGCAATCGCACTTAAGTTTATTTATATGATGGATATGGACAAAGCAGTTTACCGTCTTGAGCGGGAGCGTTTTGTATTTATACTGAAAAAAGCCGGACGGGAAGAGCTGCTGGCATTTGAACAGGAGGTGCGCAGTGCCTTAAATGCCGGAATTATGGCACAGGGGGAGATACATTCCCTGAAAATGGGGGCTGGTGCGATTCTGCTGGAGGGTTATCATGAAGACGCGTCTTCTATCTGCGGTCAGGTGACCTATGCGTTAAATAATTCGGTACGCAGGCAGCAGGATAAGCTGATGATATTCAATGATGAGGTGCAGACTTCCCGGGGAGTGGACCTTGCGCTGATGAAGGTGATTCATCAGTCGGTGCGCAATGGCTGTGAGGGCTTTTTTGTGGTTTATCAGCCTATTGTGAAGGCGGAGACCGGGGCAATCGTCGGTGCGGAAGCGTTGGTGCGCTGGAATCGCGAGCCCTACGGAATGGTTCCGCCCGGAATGTTTATGGAATGGTTGGAGACAGACCCGAGTATGTATGATTTGGGGAATTTTGTGCTGCGGACAGCACTCTCGGAGACACGGGGGATTCTTGCATACAAACCGGATTTCTTTATTAATGTAAATATTTCTGCAAGGCAGTTGGAACGACCGGAATTTCGGCAGGAAGTATTAGAAATTCTGGCAGAGACGGACTATCCTGCGGACCACTTGTGTATGGAACTGACCGAGCGCTGCAGAAATTTCCCGCTGGATGTGTTGAAACGGGAGGTCTGCTTTTTTCAGGGCAAGGGTATCCGGTTTGCCATGGATGACTACGGGACGGGAAGTGCGTCCTCTAATATCGTGATGAATGTACCCATGGACGAGATTAAAATAGATATGAGTTTTATCCGCGGCATTATGGACAACCCTAAAAAACAGGCGATGGTTCGCTCTATCCTGTATTTTGCCGCCAAAGCTAACATGGCAACCTGTCTGGAGGGAGTTGAAAATGAGGAGCTTCAGAATTATCTGCGTGATTTTAATGCCACGTGGTTTCAGGGGTATCATTATTCCAAACCGGTTCCGGTGCAGGAGTTAGAGGAACTGCTGCGCGGGGAGTAAAACGGACGGTTGGCAGATGTGAGAGGGTAGGCACCAGTCCCATTTATTGGACATGTCCTATGTCATAATGAAAAAAGAAATCAACTCAGGATACCACGAAAGACAGGAGGGATTTTATGTCATTATGCGCAGAGGAACTGTTTGAGGAAGAACGCCTTTTATGCGGTGCTGATTTGCTGAACTATAAGATATTTCCTTATAGGGGGAAATTAAAAACTGTAATCGGAAAAGAAAATACTGCAGAAAATGCCTATATTTTAATGGATACAGATAGAAAGCATGAAGTCTACAGAATACCTGTCAATGTATCGGAAGAGAAAAAACGCATTTATATTGCAGAAGCGAATTTTAACCGTTACTGGAAAAATATCAGTAGTATGATTTTTGCAGGGCTGAGAAAAGAAGTGATAGGGAAACAGAAGTTCTATCCGTTTCAGGACATGGTGGAAACATATGTGGATTTGTCTTTCTATGAAAATGAGCATAGAAAGGCAGTTTTAGAGCATTATCAGGTAAAAATCATAGGAATACAGCCCACAGAGGAAGTACAGAAGTTACAGAGCAGGCGGGCGAGTGCTATGGATAACAAAAAACTGGTTTATGTATATTCAGACGGGAAAATGCTGTTTCACGATAAATCCTGTCCTCTGGTAAAGGAAATTTCGGATACAGATTTCCGGGCATGTGCAGAATTGCCGGAGAACGCCCTGTTGTGTGAAGAGTGTAGAGAGAGAATGTATATCCGCAGAGCCTGTGGGGAGGATTTTAAGCGCTACAATGCGTATCATCATTTTTTCAGAAAAGGTCATGTAAATATCAGGATAATTCAGGAGCTTGTCGGGGATTATCAGGGGAAAATACATTTAGAGGGAATCGACACTTTAAGGGTGATATGCGGTGAGGATACATGGAAAATCAGGATTGATGATGCCGGAAAAATTACGCTGTTACATAATAACTATGTCATGGTAAATGATGAGGAACGCTATATTCTGTCGGAATTTCATAACCAGAATTTACCGAAAAATATCTCGATGACAGGGGCAATACAGTATCTGGAAAATTATACATGGGAGAAACATCTTGCAGCGAAGAAAATAGCAGAAGAAAAGGCAGCCGAGATAGTAACAGTCGGGCAGGAAAAATCTGAAACACCCAAAATGGTGGCAGCAGAGAAGGGCAGTTATGGAGCGACAGTGGGAAAAGCGATGGAAGAAGATGTCAAAACAAATACGAATCCTACAGGCAAAAAAATAGTTTCAACCATACGGCGTTTGTGGCAGAGCATAAGATGTTGGAGAGAACGTAAATGTTAAATCGCTTAGTAAGCATTATCTATATTTTATTAAATAAAGGAACCGTAACAGCAGGAGAATTAGCGGAGCGGTTCGAGGTTTCTGTGCGGACTATTTACCGGGACATAGAGCAGCTTAGCATGGCGGGGATTCCGGTCTATGCACGCAAAGGCAAGGGCGGTGGCATCAGCTTGACAGACAATTTTGTGTTAGACCGAATGGTGATATCCGAAGAGGAACAGCAGAGAATACTTGCGGCGTTGGCGAGCCTGCGGGAAACCGGAGCCTGTGAGGAAGAGGAAATTCTGCAAAAGCTGGGAACATTTTTCCGGACTGATGTCCCGGACTGGGTGGCGATTGATTTCTCAGATTGGAGCGGCAGGAGGAAAGATTTATATGAACAGTTCCGGCAGGCAATTTTGGGAAGGCGGGTCATAGCCTTTGATTATTATGGACAATACGGGGAAATGAGCCGGCGTACCGTGGAACCGATTCAACTGCTATTTAAAGAATACACCTGGTATTTACGTGCATACTGCCGGAAGCGGGAGGCAATGAGGCTCTTTAAAATACGGCGCATGAAGCGGGTAGAAATTTTAGAGGAAACCTTTGAGGCGGGGCATCCTACCAAGACGGATTTGGCGTGTTACGGGGACAAGAGTGGAAGATGCGAGAAAGGCGAAAGGAGCCTTTTTCAGACGGACTTGGCGTGTCACCGGGAAATGTCAGACGCTGCCGTAAATGAGCAGGAAGCCGTAAAGCCGGAGAAAATTGTGTTCCGGATAGATAAAAAGGAAGCCTACCGCATTTATGACCGTTTTGAGGAGGAAGAGATTACAGTGCTGCCAGAGGGGGATTTTCTGATTACCATGGATTGTTTGTTAGATGACTGGGTGTATGGCTTTATTTTGTCCTTCGGTCCTTCCGCTAAGGTGATTTCACCGGAGGCTGTAAAGGAGAAGATGGCGGAGAAAATTCAGGAAATGTACCGGAATTACAGGTAATATGACAGACTGGTGTCAGGTTATACCTGTTATAGTTATCCCAGGAAGAGCGGCAGGGAAGCTTTTCTGAAAATGTCCCGGTGAAAGGCGGACATTAAATAAAGGAGGATAACAGGATGGAACAGAATTTGAAGGTATGCCAGAGCTGCGGAATGCCGATGCAGGAAGAGCAGTACGGAACAAATCAGGACGGCAGCAAAAATGACAATTACTGCTGTTACTGCTATCAGGACGGCGATTTTGAGCAGAAATGTACGATGGAAGAAATGGTGGAATTTTGCGCTCCCTTTGAGGTGGAGGGAGGAAGAGCCAAAACCTTAGAGGAAGCAAAAGCAGGACTGATGACGTATTTCGCAACTTTAGAGAGGTGGAAGAAATAGTCCGATAGAAAATGGTGTATTGTCGGAAGTGGGGCGATAAGAAACGTAACAGATAATTAAAAATAAAATGCTTGACAATTTGCCCTCACAGATATAAACTTAATGACAATTC
>JAGAIK010000254.1 GCA_017626625.1 Roseburia sp. | reverse complement strand
AGAAGGAGGCGTTTACTGTCTCCGTCCTGCGGATTGTGCTGGCGGGTTTCCTTTTTGGAAATATGTTCAGCATTCTCTACAGCCTGGCAGGGGGGATTTTAAGTTTTCTGGTGATGGTTCTGCTAAAAAAGACCGGAAAATTGGGCGTGCTGCCCATCAGCGTCAGCGGAGGGATTTTCCACAATGTGGGACAGATAGCGGTGGCAGCTCTTGTGGTGGAAAATTATAATATTTTCTATTATCTTCCGGTGCTGCTGATTGCCGGATTTGTGACGGGATTTCTGATTGGGATTGCGGCACGGGAAATCATTGTCCGCATGAAGCATGAAGAGAACTTCTAAAGCTCATGCCACAGGGCATTGCGCAAAGAAGTTCCAGACTTCATGCTGAAAAGTTTCAGTGACAAGGCAGTTTAAAGCACCTCTTGAGAAAAAAATCCGGCAATGAGGGAAAGAATAACTGGCTGTTGGGAGTAACAATAAGGATAACAGGAGAGAGACATGTATTCATATATCAGGGGAATTTTAGCGGAAATTGAAGAAGATGCGGTGGTGGTGGAGGCAAACGGTGTGGGATATCATATTTTCACCACCGGGCAGACCTTCAGCCACCTTCCCTCCCTGGGGGAAGAAATCAAGGTTTATACCTATCTGAATATCCGTGAGGACGCCATGCAGTTATTTGGTTTCCTGGGAAAGGACGAGCTGCGGGTATTTAAGCTGTTGCTGGGAGTCAGCGGTATCGGACCGAAGGGTGCACTGGCGATTCTCTCAGTGATGACTACGGATGATTTGCGGTTTGCCGTCCTGGGAGATGATGCCAAGGCAATCGCAAAAGCACCGGGAGTAGGTGTAAAAACAGCACAGCGGCTGATTTTGGAATTGAAAGACAAGCTGCACCTTGAGGATGCTTTTGAACAGACGTATCAGCAGGCGGAGGAGCCTGTGAGGGAAAAGGCGAAGGGCGCAAAAAATGAGGCGGTGCAGGCATTGGTGGCATTGGGATATTCTTCCTCCGAGGCGCTTAAGGCGTTAAACGGCATTGAGATTACGGAAGAAACAGATGTGGAAGATATCCTGAAAGCGGCGCTGAAAAATATGGCTTTTATTTAAAAATAAAAATCAGAGGACAGTCAGGCGAGGTAACAGATGGAAAAACGGGTGATATCCACGGAGGTGCAGGAGGAGGACTTAAAGATAGAGAAAAGTCTCCGTCCCCAGACCTTAGACGATTATATCGGACAGCAGAAAGCAAAGCAAAATTTAAAAATCTATATTGAGGCGGCAAAGCAGAGAGGCGAAGCCTTAGACCATGTATTGTTCTATGGACCTCCGGGACTTGGAAAAACCACTCTGGCAGGGATTATCGCCAATGAGATGGGAACCCACATGAAGATTACCTCCGGCCCTGCCATCGGAAAACCGGGGGAGATGGCGGCGATATTAAGTACTCTGCAGGAGGGGGACGTCCTTTTTGTGGACGAAATCCACCGCCTCAACCGCCAGGTGGAAGAGGTGCTTTATCCGGCGATGGAGGACTACGTGATAGATATTATGATTGGAAAGGGAGCAACCGCCCGTTCTATCCGTCTGGATTTGCCGAAATTTACGTTAGTGGGGGCAACCACCCGTGCAGGGCTTTTGACAGCACCCCTCCGTGACCGTTTCGGCGTGGTGCACCACCTGGAATTTTACACGGTGGAGGAATTAAAGACCATCATCATTCATTCCGCAAAAACGTTAAATGTGGAGATTGAGGAAGAGGGTGCTTTCGAGTTAGCGAGACGCTCCCGGGGAACCCCCCGTCTTGCCAACCGCCTGTTAAAGCGGGTGCGGGATTTTGCGGAAGTAAAATACGACGGAAAAATCACCAAAGAGGTAGCCACCTTTGCCTTAGACTTGTTAGAGGTGGATAAGATGGGCTTAGACCAGAATGACAGGAATATTTTAATGCTTATCATTGACAAATTTTCCGGCGGTCCGGTGGGACTCGACACCTTAGCGGCAGCCATCGGGGAGGACGCCGGAACCATTGAAGACGTATACGAGCCCTATCTTGTTAAAAACGGTTTTATCAATCGGACTCCCAAGGGAAGGGTGGCAACGGATTTTGCCTACCAGCATTTTGGATTAACCCGTCAAAACAGTTGATTTTCTAACGAAATACAGATATAATGAAGAATAGTTGAAGCACGTGTTGGTGCGAAACTATTCGCTACCCAAACGGAGCGAAGCGGAGTTCGGGTTTCCCGAGGGAAGCACGTGTTGGTGCGAAACGCAGGAGGATGATTGGTATGTCGGAAAAGACAAGCGCAGAAGTGCTTATCGGCGGAAAAGTTTATACGTTAAGCGGATATGAGGGGGAGGAATATTTACAGAAAGTCGCCGCCTATATCAACAATAAACTCAGTGAGTTTGATAACACGGAGGGCTACCGACGGCTTCCGGCGGATATGAAAGCAACACTGTTAGAATTGAACATTGCAGATGACTATTTTAAGGCGAAAGCCCAGGCAGAAAAATTAGAGCAGCAGATAGAGGCAAAAGACAAGGAAATCTATGATTTAAAACACGATTTAATTTCCAACCAAATCAAGACGGAAAGTGATGAAAAGGAAATGAAGCGGTTAGAGAGGGAAAATCAGGAGCTTTTGCTGAACAAGGCAAAGCTGGAGGCGTCGTTAGAAGAGTCTTTGTTAGGAAAGCTGCCGGAAAAGAGAGAAAAGAACGGGAAAAAGAACGCAGAGGGATAGAAGATGGGGACGAGAGTGATTTCGTCCTCAATTTATTATATGAAAGAAAAGGGAAAGTTTATGGCAGAGATAGAAAAACGGCAAATTGAATTACTGGCTCCGGCAGGTTCTTATGAAATTTTTTCGGCGGTACTCAAAGCGGGAGCAGATGCAGTTTATCTGGGGGGAAGCCGTTTCGGGGCGAGGGCGTATGCCAATAATTTTTCAGAGGAAGAATTAAAACGTGCCATTGAGGAAGCACATATTCACGGCAGGCAGTTGTATCTGACGGTGAATACCCTTTTCAAAGAGGAAGAGTTGGAGGGGGAGCTCTATGATTATCTGCTGCCCTACTATGAACAGGGGCTGGATGCGGTGATTGTGCAGGATATAGGGGCAATCCGTTTTATCCGGCAGGCGTTTCCGGGGTTAGACATCCATACCAGCACCCAGATGACGGTGACAAACCGGTATGGAGCGGAGCTTATGAAGGAGCTTGGGGCAAACCGGGTGGTGACGGCACGGGAGATGTCCTTTGAGGAAATCCGGGATATCCATGACCATGTGGAGATTGAAATCGAGAGCTTTGTCCATGGTGCCCTGTGCTATTGCTATTCCGGTCAGTGTCTGCTCAGCAGTATGTTGGGGGGAAGAAGTGGAAACCGGGGCAGGTGCGCCCAGCCCTGCCGACTTCCCTATGAAGTGTGTGATGGGAAAAAGAAGGCAGTTTCAGATATAAAAGGAAGAAAATTAAAAGAAAATTATATTTTAAGCCCGAAGGATATGTGTACCATAGAACTGTTGCCGGAGCTGGTGGAGAGTGGAGTCTATTCCTTTAAGATTGAGGGAAGAATGAAACAGGCGGAATATGCCGCCGGGGTGGTGTCGGTTTACCGGAGTTATGCAGATAAATATCTGGCGGATTTGGAGCGGTTTGGCGATGCTGAGAGAGCAAAGGACAACTATCGCGTGTCAGAAGAGGATAACAGGAAGCTCTTTGATTTCGGCAACCGCAGTGGTTTTACGGAGGGGTATTACAGGCAGCATAACGGCAGGGATATGATTACCTTTGAGAAGCCGAACCATGCCAAAGGAAATGAGACATTGCAGGAGGAAATCCGGCAGAATTATGTCAGGACGCAAATAAAAGAAAAAATCAAGGGAAACTTAAGATTATCAAAAGAATTTCCTGCTAAAATAGAAGTGTCTTACGGGGATATTTCTGTCCGTGCAGAGGGGGAAATACCGCAGGCAGCCCAGAAACAGCCATTGACAAGAGAAAAGGTGGAGGGCAGCCTGCGAAAGACAGGGAATACTCCCTACGAATTTTCGGAACTTGAGATTGAGATGGAGGATGACCTGTTTCTTCCGATACAGGCGCTGAACCAGTTGCGACGGGAAGTGTTAGATAAATTAAGTGAAGAATTAACAAAACGATACCGCCGGAACCCCTTGGAGACAGGGACAGCCGCTTTCAAAAGGGAGAAGCCTGTCTCCTTTCCGGAAACTGGTACACAGAAACAGTCAGCAGAGACAGCCGCTTCAAAAAAGACAAACCTCGCCGTCTCCGTGGAGACAAGAGAACAGCTTTCGGTGGTATGCGGCTTTCCTCAGGCAGACGATATCTATATCGACAGCAGTTGCTACCCGGAGAAAAACAGCATACAACGGCTGACGGAGGACATACAGAATATTCATGCGTCGGGAAAACGTGCCTTTTACATTCTGCCAGCCATATTCCGCAAAGATACCATGGAAAAGTACAAGAAAGAGGCGGAAGTCTGGCTGAACAGCGGCATCGACGGTTTTGTGGTAAAAAGCCTTGACGAACTGCAATTTGTAAGGAAAGAGTTCCCGAGAGATACAGAGATTATTTTTGACCACAATATGTATACTTATAATAACAGGGCAAAGGCATTACTGAAACAATTTGCCCCCCTCCGGGACACCATTCCGCTGGAGTTAAACCGGAAGGAACTGGCAAACCGGGAGAACAGGGGCAGCGAGCTGCTGATTTACGGCAATCTTCCGTTAATGACCTCCGCACAGTGCGTGCACGCCAACATGCAGGGCTGCGACAGACAGCCGCAGGTGATGTACTTAAAGGATCGTTATGGGAAATATTTCCCGGTAAAAAATAATTGCAGGGAATGTTATAATGTTATTTATAATACGGCTCCGCTGCTGCTGTTTGATTACCGGAAGGAGCTTGAAAAGATGAATATCACTTCCTACCGGATTTCCTTTACCACAGAGGGGGAAAAAGAGATAAAGAATATCATGGGACTTTATGATACCGTATTTCTGGCAGGAAAAAAGACAGTCAGGGAAGCCTACGACGGAGAGTACACCAACGGACATTATAAACGAGGGGTAGAGTAAATGACGAACGTTATTGTAGAAGTATCAAAATTTTTGATGATGATACTTTT
>JAGAIK010000253.1 GCA_017626625.1 Roseburia sp. | reverse complement strand
TTATAATGAATTTTCTAACCGATATCTTTTGTATTATGATACCAGATGGAAATGTTTTTTGTTCCCCAATATCAGAACCGACGAGAATGACAGCAAAAATGAGGAAAATATGATACACGATATATCAAATTCCCTCAAAATTAAAACAGGGCAGCTCTCGGTGAAAAAAGTCGGGGAGAAGATACATCAAAAATATTCGGTCAGCGATGAAAAAATGAAGTGGTATCATCATACTTTTTATGAGGTAAATGTCCAGGAGTTTCCGGAAGAGGCGAAGAAACCCCAATTTAGCATAGATGGGAAGAATTATTGCTGGATGTCCATTGCGGAAATGGAAAATAACAGCAGAATACAGGAAGTAAACAGCGATATTGTTTCTATGGTAAAAGAATTGTATCATTAAAAATTCAGTTACAAAAATTCCGCCTGCGAAAAATTCCGCAACATCTTGACAATGGCAATTTTGGGATTTATACTATCTCATATATGTGCAAAGGCGATGACGAAGACAGTACTTCATCAGAGAAAGCCCCAGAGAGCCGGAGCAGGTGGAAACCGGTGCCAGTATCTTTTGAGAGGAATATCACTTCTAAGCCTCAGCCCGAAATGCACGGCGGGACAGGAGCGGCAGGTATGATTCAGAGCGCCGCAGAGCCCGGTGAGCAGAGTAGAAACTGACGTATTTCCTACGTTACAGGGAACGGGTATCATTTTCCTGCGGGGCAGGAGAATCGTACATGTATGTTAGGTGGTAACACGGCGTTTTAACCCTCGTCCTATATACGGACGGGGGTTTTATTTATGCACACAGGTGCGGAGTGGAAGGATGCAGCAAGAGCTGCCCGCACCCGGCGCAGCGAGCAGGGGAAGAAGCTTCTCTACTCGATTGGGAAAATGCTGCCACCGGAAATAATGGAGGTTAGAGATGTATAACAAAGTTGACACAAACCTGAATTTCGTGGACAGGGAAAAACAGGTGGAAAAATTCTGGGAAGAAAATGATATTTTCCGTAAAAGTATGGAAAACCGCAAGGAGGGAGAAACCTACACCTTCTATGACGGACCGCCTACCGCAAACGGAAAACCTCATATCGGGCATGTGGAGACACGTACCATCAAGGATATGATTCCGAGATACCAGACCATGAAGGGCAAATATGTTCCCCGTAAAGCAGGCTGGGATACCCATGGGCTTCCGGTGGAGTTAGAGGTGGAGAAGCTCTTAGGTTTGAACGGAAAAGAGCAGATTGAAGAATACGGAATAGAGCCATTCATCAAAAAATGTAAGGAATCCGTGTGGAAATATAAAGGCATGTGGGAGGATTTCTCCGGCACCGTCGGTTTCTGGGCGGACATGGATAACCCTTATGTCACCTATGATGACAACTTCATCGAGTCTGAATGGTGGGCGTTAAAACAGATTTGGGACAAAAAATTGTTGTATAAGGGATTCAAAATCGTTCCTTACTGTCCGAGATGTGGAACCCCTCTTTCTAGCCAGGAGGTGGCGCAGGGCTACAAGACCGTCAAGGAGCGTTCTGCGGTAGTCCGCTTTAAAGTGGTGGGAGAGGACGCTTACTTTTTAGCATGGACCACCACACCATGGACGCTGCCGTCTAACGTGGCGCTCTGTGTGAACCCGGACGAGACTTACTGTAAAGTAAAAGCGGCAGACGGATTTACTTATTATATGGCGGAAGCGCTGCTTGACAAGGTGTTAGGAAAACTGGGAACTCCGGCAGCAAAAGGAAAAGACGGCGCACCGGACACTGAAGAAGTGGCAGCCTACGAGGTTTTGGAAACCTATAAAGGTACGGATTTAGAGAGAAAAGAATACGAGCCGTTATTCGATTTTGCAAAGGATATCATTGAAAAGCAGCATAAAAAAGCGCATTACATCACCTGTGACAATTACGTTACCATGACAGACGGTACCGGTATCGTTCATATTGCCCCTGCATTCGGTGAGGACGATGCGAATGTGGGACGGAAATATGACCTTCCCTTTGTGCAGTTGGTAAACGGAAAAGGTGAGCTGACGGAGGAAACCGCTTACGCAGGCGTTTTTGTAAAGAAAGCCGACCCATGGTGTTAAAGGATTTAGAGGAAAAGGGGCTGTTATTTGACGCACCGAAGTTTGAGCATGATTATCCGCACTGCTGGAGATGTGACACCCCGCTTATTTACTATGCAAGAGAGTCCTGGTTTATCAAGATGACTGCCGTAAAGGATGACTTAATCCGCAACAACAATACGGTCAACTGGATTCCGGAGTCCATCGGAAAAGGACGTTTCGGCGACTGGTTAGAGAACATTCAGGACTGGGGCATTTCCCGTAACCGTTACTGGGGAACTCCGCTGAACATCTGGGAGTGTGAGGGCTGCGGTCATCAGGAATCCATCGGCAGCCGTGCAGAACTGGCGGAAAAGAGCGGTAATCCGGAGGCGGCAAAGGTGGAGCTGCACCGTCCCTACATTGACGAAGTGACCTTCACCTGCCCGGACTGCGGCAAAACCATGAGACGTGTGCCGGAGGTTATCGACTGCTGGTTTGATTCCGGAGCCATGCCTTTTGCACAGCACCATTATCCCTTTGAAAATAAAGATGTATTTGAAAAACAGTTCCCGGCACAGTTTATCTCCGAGGCGGTGGACCAGACCCGCGGATGGTTTTATTCCCTGATGGCGGAGAGCACCCTGCTGTTTAACAAAGCGCCCTTTGAAAATGTTATTGTGTTAGGTCATGTGCAGGACGAAAACGGACAGAAAATGAGCAAGTCCAAAGGAAATGCCGTAGACCCCTTTGAGGCATTAGAGACTTACGGAGCGGATGCGATTCGCTGGTATTTCTATACTTCCTCCGCACCCTGGCTGCCGAAGCGTTTCAACGGCAAGTTAGTGCAGGAGGGACAGCGTAAATTCATGGGTACGCTGTGGAATACCTACGCATTCTTTGTCCTTTATGCCAATATTGACAATTTTGACGCTACAAAATACACTTTAGATTATGAGAAACTGTCCGTGATGGACAAATGGCTGCTGTCTAAGTTAAATTCCGTGATTAAAGAGGCGGACGAGAATCTGGCAAATTACCGTATTCCGGAGGCGGCAAGAGCGTTGGACGACTTTGTGGACGACATGAGCAACTGGTATGTCAGAAGAAGCCGTGAGCGCTTCTGGGCAAAGGGTATGGAGCAGGATAAGATTAACGCCTATATGACCCTTTATACCGCATTGGTGGAAATCTGCAAGTGTGCAGCGCCGATGATTCCTTTTATGACGGAGGATATTTACCAGAATTTAGTGCGTTCTATCGACAAAAATGCGCCGGAGAGCATTCATCTTTGCGATTATCCGGTGGCAGACGAGGCACAGATTGACAAAGAGTTAGAGGCGCATATGGACGAGGTATTAAAAATCGTTGTCATGGGTCGTGCCTGCCGTAACTCTGCGAACATCAAGAACCGCCAGCCCATCGGAAATATGTTTGTGAAAGCGCCGGAAACCTTATCCGAGTACTTTGTGGAGATTATTGAGGATGAGCTGAATGTGAAGAAAGTAAACTTCACAGAGGATGTCAGCGCTTATACCAGCTACACCTTTAAGCCGCAGCTTCGTACCGTAGGACCGAAATACGGCAAAGTCTTAGGACAGATTCAAAAAGCCCTTGCGGGACTTGACGGAAATGCAGCCATGGCAGAATTAAAAGCCAACGGTGTACTGACCTTATCCGAGGTGGGCGAGGACGTGAAACTTGCGGAGGAGGATTTACTGATTACCATGACCCAGATGGAGGGTTACGTGACAGAGGGCGACAATACGGTTACCGTGGTGCTTGACACCAACCTGACACCGGAGCTTATCGAAGAGGGCTTTGTCCGTGAAATTATCAGTAAAATCCAGACCATGCGTAAGGAAGCAGGTGTTGAGGTAATGGATAAAATTACCATTTACTACCAGGCGAATGAGAAAGTTGCCGGTATTTTCGATAAGTACGGCAAAGAAATTCAGGCAGATGTATTAGGTCTTGCTATTATTGCGGATAAAGTGGACGGCTACCAGAAGGAGTGGAATATCAATGGAGAGACCGTTCTTTTAGGAGTAAAAAAAGGAGAATAGTAGAATGGAAAGAGAACTGAAGAAGGAAAAAATTATTGCCAATGTGAGGGAGGGAGTAAAACTTCTTTACCGTAAAACATTAGAGGAAGCAAACCAGCA
>JAGAIK010000252.1 GCA_017626625.1 Roseburia sp. | reverse complement strand
GCATGTTTCATTTAAAGCCATACTCCTATCATCGACTGCACTTTCTTTACAACTTTCCGCTCCTTAGCATACTTCATCAGCCTTGCCACGTCTTTTTCCCCATCCCGGATATAGGAAAGCAGCCCCTCTTTAAACAGCTCCCGCTCCATCTTGTCCTCATATTTCAGGCATTCGCAGACCAGCCGCTCCTTATCAAAAATCTTCATTTCCACACCGCCAAAGGGAACGGTGGTCACACCGAAAGTCAAGGTCTCCGGTTCCGCATAAAAAGGTGTCACTTTTGGAAAATCCAGCTTAAATCTGGATTTTGATGTATTCTTGTCAATGGCTAACTTCCAGCCGAAGGGCTTCCTCTCGATATAACCATACACCCACAGGGCGCTCTCTAAACTGAGCACTGCGTCGGGAAACAGTTTTCCTATCAGCTCTTCCTCAGAAAAATCACTGATACGGACAGTATAATAACCGTTCTTGATGCGGATTAAATCCCCCTTTTCCACAAAATCAAGAATCCGACGGTAATCAATCCCAAGTTCATTTAACTGGCTTTTCTTCACCACGCCGCCGTTTTTGTAAATAAACTCTTTCACCCTGTCTAAAATCAGTTCCCGTTTTTCATTGATTACATATGAATCTGACATGTCCTTCTCCTTCCTTAAATGCTCCCCTTACAAATATCTCTGTATATTTTCTCCGCTTATAACTATTCATTGCGGTATTAATTTATATTTTTAATATAGTGCATTTGTAATAGCTTGTCAACGCTGTTGTTGCTTTTCCGAACTTTTTGTCCTAAAATAAAAAGAGCTTTTAAATTTGTATGTCTGCCTTGAAGGTAATTTCAGCAGACACCATATCTATCGTTAAACAAAGTAGGAGGAGCTTTCGCCCCGTCGCCGACGCTCCGGACTGGAGGTTTTATGGAATCAGACAAAACTTCTCTGCGGAAAAATCCTTCCCGCGAAACCTGCGAGAACATTATCCGTCGTATTCTGATGACTGAAATTTTAGAAAAGGGAAAAAATGAACATTTCCGTTCCGCAGCGGATTTTATGTCCTATTTTGAGTCCCTCTATCCCGCCTCCTCTGCACTCACAAAGCAGGTACAGCGCGCTGTCAAATCCCTCAATATGCCAAAGGATGATTTCGGATATTTTATCCCCAATAAGACCACGGAACAGCTCGCCCATGAGCGGGAACTGATTTCCCTCTTTGAAAAAGCAGAGGCTTCCGTCGTTTCTTTAGAGGGATACGAAACTTTATTTTTAAAAGCGGACAGGGAACTTTGTTCCTACCTCGTCCATGTATTGGAAAACTCTTCCCTTTTTAAAGGAAAATATTTAACCATCCAGCAGACCTCCAATGGTTTGATTTTCTATACTAAAAACCGCTCCCAACTGGAAATTCTGTTAAACAGCCTAATTGTCAGATAATTTAAACGCAATTTTCTAATGTCTACAATACTAAAAAACGACAATATATCCCAAAAATATATTGTCGTTTTTACATCTTATTCATTTATCTTCGTCTTTTACGTCGTCTTTTTCTCTTTTTTATGGTTTTAAACTGTGTTCTGCGGTCGCGGCGCACCTCCATGTTATGTTTGATAATATAATAGTTGTCCGCAAATTTTTTCACAAAGAAGCCTATCACTAACAGAATGACAATCACTGCCGCAACGATTACCACCGTCACAGGCTTTATACGGAAAGTGGATACTTTATTCTCCGTCTGCTGTTCTGTTTCCTGTTCTTCCTCCTGCTGGTTGTCAAACACATATCCCTGTATTTTAGCCCCGGTAGCTACAATGTCCGCTTTTCCCACCTCTCTGCCTGCATAGGTGTAGGAAATGGTTCCCGCAACCTGCTCGCTCTCATCCTCATAGGTAAGCTCCGAAGCAGCATCCTTAAATTCCGCCGTTTTTGGAAGCACGATACACGCCGTTTTATCTATATCCACAAAAGGCTGGTTATTACTCAAAGCATCTGCGGCTTTTTCCTCTGAGGATGAATAAGCCATCTCATTTTCCGCAATATTAAAAAGCTGGAAATTATCAAAACAATATTCAAATAAATTAATAGTATCGGTCCAGTGATTTGGGGACTGGGTATTCATAATCACACAGACCAGGGTCAAACCGTCTTTTTCCGCAAAAGTCACTAAAGTACTGTTTGCTGCATCCGTATACCCGGTTTTTCCTCCGGTACAGTAATCGCGGACATACTTGGTTTCCCTGCGCGGATAAAGTATCTCGTTATGGTTCTGCAGCAAAGTAGGCTCTTCGTGCTTATTGGTGGGTGGAATGGTGTAACGTGAGGTTCCGGTGATAATACGAAACGTCTCGTTCTCATAGGCTGCCCTGGAAATCAGCGCCATATCGTAAGCACAGGTATAATGGCTCTCGTCATGAAGCCCATGGGGATTGGCAAAATGAGTGTTCTGGCAGCCAAGCTCCGCCGCTTTCTCATTCATCAGCTTCACAAAATTTTCCACTGTACCGCCCACATGCTCCGCCACCGCATAAGCGCACTCGTTCGCCGACTCTAACATCACCGCATAGAGACACTGCTCCATGGTCATCTGCTCTCCATAATCTCTGGCAATCCCTGAACCCATGGTATTGTCAATGGACTCATCGGAAAATGTAACGATTTCACTCAAATCATCGCAATTTTCCAATGCCACCAGAGTGGTCATAATCTTTGTAATACTGGCAGGGTAATGCTGCTCTAAACTGTTTCTCTCATAGAGAATCGTCCCCGAATTAAGCTCCATCACAATGGCATTGGGCGATAGCACTTCCGGTCCCTCCGGCCAGTAATCCGCCGCCTGAACTCCCACAGTACTCCCCTGCAACATAAATAAGGCACTGATTACCAGACCGCACGCCTTTGAAATCATGCCTTTCCATTTTTCTTTTTTCCACATATCAATTACTCCTAGCTAAGACTATTATCAGTATAAATGAAAAAAAAAATACGCACAACCTCTTTTCCTTTAAATTTCATTAATACTTTCTTAAAAAGGGCTACTTTTTTCCACTTTTTTATTGTAAAATACCCTTATGTCCACAATCCTATCCATGAATTGTGGAAAACCCCAAATTTTAGAAAGGTATGGTTATTATCCATGAGATTACGAAACATTCCCGGTGCCGATGATGCCATTGCTAACAGCGAATATTGTATTCAGGAACCAAAAACATTAAAGGGCAGCTGGCAATCCGTATTCCCCCTCTCCCAACCTATCCACATTGAAATTGGTATGGGAAAGGGACGGTTTTTAATGGATATGGCAGCGGCACACCCGGATATCAATTATATTGGCATTGAGCGTTATTCCAGCGTTCTTCTCCGTGCCTTACAGAAGATGGAGCTTTCCCCTCTGCCTAACCTGCGTTTTGTCTGTATGGATGCCACAGAGGTAACAGATGTTTTTGACCAGGAGGAAGTGGCACGGATTTATCTGAATTTTTCCGACCCCTGGCCCAAAGACCGCCATTCCAAAAGACGTCTGACTTCCAGACAGTTTTTTGAACGCTACGACCAGATTTTGGCAAAAGAAGGGCAGTTGGAGTTTAAAACGGACAACCAGGATTTATTTACTTTTTCTTTGGAGGAGATTCCGGAGGCGGGCTGGCACTTAGATGCCTGCACCAGGGATTTACATCACGATGAAGTTTTAAATCAGGGGAATATTATGACTGAATATGAAGAAAAATTTTCTTCCAAGGGAAATCCGATTTGTAAGTTGATTGCGTCAAGATAATGGCGCAATTTTCCCGCAAAGGCAAAAAAAAGCACCAACCCCGCAGTCGCAATGCTGCAAAATCGGTACTTTAAAATGCGCCACCAGGGGTTCGAACCCTGGACACCCTGATTAAGAGTCAGGTGCTCTGCCAGCTGAGCTAGTGGCGCATGTCTTTCGTGAACAAATGATATTATATAATACTTTTTTAAGAAATGCAACAATTTTTTAAGAAAATCTTCAAATTTTATATTTTTTGTGCTATTTTATTAATATCTTATATGCGATTGGTAAATATATGTGTAAAGTTCATAAATACCATACGCCAAAAATTTTTCAGGAGGTTTCATTATGCGTGTTGAAGAACGTTTTTTAAAATATGTCTCTTACCACACCACATCGGAGGAAGACAAGGGGGTTATTCCTTCTACAGAACGCCAGTTTGAGCTGGCAAAGGCATTAGAACAGGAATTAAAAGAATTAGGATTAGAAAAAGTAATTTTAACGGAACACTGCTATGTTTACGCTCTCCTGCCTGCCACACCGGGTCTGGAACATACAAAAGCCGTCGGATTCATTTCCCACATGGATACGGCGCCGGATTTTCCGGGAGAACATGTGAAACCGCAGATTATTCCTGATTATGACGGCAAGGATATTCTGCTAAAGGGCAGCGGCACTTATCTGAAAACATCGGATTTTCCGACTTTAGCTTCCTTAAAAGGGCGCACGGTAATCACCACGGACGGCACTACCCTCTTAGGCGCCGATGATAAAGCCGGAATCGCTGAAATTATTACTGCTGTGGAGGAAATCATCGCCTCCGGTATGCCTCACGGGGATATCTGGATTGGATTTACACCGGACGAAGAGGTGGGCGCAGGTGCAGATTTATTTGATTTAGAATATTTTAAGGCAGATTTTGCCTATACTTTAGACGGCGACTATGAGGGCGAGGTGGCTTATGAAAACTTTAATGCCGCAAGTGCAGCTTTTACCGTAAAAGGCGTCAACGTCCATCCCGGAGAAGCTAAGGATATTATGGTCAATGCCGCTCTGGTTGCCTGTGAAATCCAGTCTCTGCTCCCGCCTGCGGAAACTCCTGCTCACACCGAAGGACGGGAAGGCTTTTTCCATCTGACGGATATGCAGGGAGATGTGGCAGCCGCTTCCTTATCCTATATTATCCGTGACCATGACAAGGTGAAATTTGAGGAAAGATTAGAGAAGCTCCGTTCCATAGAAAGGGATATGAACCAAAAATACGGCAGCGGCACAGTTACCTTAACTATCCACAATTCCTATTCAAATATGTTGGAAATTATTGAAAAAAATCAGTATGTTGTGGATATTGCAAGAAAAGCCATTGAAAGCGTTGGCTTGGAGCCTCTTTCACGCCCGGTACGGGGAGGCACAGACGGCGCCAGATTGAGCTTTATGGGACTTCCCTGTCCGAACCTCGGCACCGGAGGCTACGGTTTCCACGGTCCCTATGAACATATCAGCGTTGAAGCCATGAACACTGCGGTAAGGATTGTAAAAGAAATCGTCCGCATTACACAGGAGGAAGAAACGGCATAGCCCTATAGGCTATGCCGTTTCTGTATACCTTTTTCATTATTTTTGCCATTATAAGTTTGCTATCAGTGCTGCAATCTCATCAGGGGTCATAATTTTATTTGGATTTACCACTTCCGGCTGTGGTTCTGGTTTTTGTTCCGGTTCTTCTACCATCTGGTCAGCGACAGGCTGTTCTTCTTCCGCCGACTCTTCGGCAGGAGACGGTTCCTCCTCAGAGGACGGTTCTTCCACTACTTTGGATTCTTCATATATATCTTCTCCTGCACTTGGAATATCTCCCAAACCTAACGTATTTTCCAAATTGGAGATATCTTTCAGAATATCATCTATAAGGGAGCTTTCCTCTTCTGCTGTCGTTTCCCCGGTGATTGGCTCTTCTGTCAGCTCCTCCATCATTGGTTCAACGGGAGGCAGTTCCTCTATGATTGGTTCTTCGGCAGATAACGGCTCTTCTGTCGCTTCCTCCATTATTTGGTCGGCGGGAAGCAACTCCTCTATGATTGGCTCGGCGGCAGATAGGGGTTCTTCTGTCGCTTCCGTTGTTTCAAGCACGCTGTCTCCCAGACTTGGAATTTCCTCTAAATCCGAAACCTCTCCTATATCCGGAATATCTCCTAAATCCAAACTATCTCCTATGTCTGAAATGTCTCCCAAATCAACACTGTCTTCTAAGCTAACACCATCTTCTAAATCTGAAGTATCTTCTGTGTCTGAACTACCTTCTGTGTCTGAAATGTCTCCCAAATCAACACTATTTCCTAAATCCAGAATATCTCCTAAATTCGAAGTATCTCCTATGTCTGGAATGTCTCCTAAATCCAAACTATCTCCTATGTCTG
>JAGAIK010000251.1 GCA_017626625.1 Roseburia sp. | reverse complement strand
TTAGATACATCAAGGCATAATCGCTGAAAAATCCACTGCCGTCCAGCCCAAACATACACTTAATGTAATTTCCCGCATAAACCAGATTTTCCGCACGGAAAATAACCCAGCCCAGATTCACCACAAACATGGTGTAACACCATTTCAAAATTCCGTGCCCCGGCCTGTTTTCCAGGTCGATAAACCGCTCCAGCACCAGAAATACAAAATTAATCAGCCCCCAGACAATAAAAGTCCATTCCGCCCCATGCCAAAGACCTGTGAACAGCCACACCACCAGCATATTGCGGATAACGATATCCATATTTTTCACCTTAGAGCCGCCCAGTGGAAAATAAACGTATTCTTTAAACCATTTTCCCAGAGAAATGTGCCATCTGCGCCAGAATTCCCCGATGGAACGGGAGATGTACGGATAATTAAAATTTTCCTCAAATTTAAAGCCAAACATCAGTCCCAGACCAATCGCCATATCCGAATACCCGGAAAAATCGAAAAGAATCTGCAGCGTATAAGCAATAGAACCCAGCCACGCCAGCGTCACCGGCATTCCGCCCATCTGGTAGCTGTCAAAAATCCGGTCTGCCACAATAGCGAAGTTGTTAGAAAGCAGCACCTTTTTCCCCAGTCCCGCAATAAAACGGCAGGTGCCCACGGAAAACTTATCCCAGCTTTCCTCCCTGTGCACAATCTGCTCATCAATAGAGGCATACTGCACGATAGGTCCGGCAATCAACTGCGGGAAAAATGCGATATACAGCGCCACATAAAAGGGATTCTTCTGCACTTTTCCCTTCTTCCGGTAAACGTCCACCACATAGGAAAGCGCCTGAAACGTAAAAAAGGAAATTCCTATGGGGAGCGTTAAATTTGTCAGCGGGATATCCCGGTTCAGCGCCTGTCCCACATTCCGCAAAACAAAATCCAGATATTTAAAGACAAACAGAAGCCCCAGATTTAAAACCGCAGCCAGCGCCAGAAACACCTTTACATAAGAACGCTCTCTGTAACGGTCCACTAAAAGCGCAAGAATATAGTTTATCAGAATAGACGCCAGCATAATCAATACAAACCAGGGTTCTCCCCAGGCATAGAAAAAGAGGCTTGCCACCAGCAGAATGGCATTTTTTACCGGCGTCCATTTCCGGAATAAATAATATAAAACCAGAACCACCGGAAGAAAATAAAATAGAAATACAATACTTGAAAATAACATCTTACTTACCGCTCCTGTTTTTTCTTCTCACCACCAGATAATAGCCAAGAAAAAGTGCTCCCCCTGCCGCAAATCCGCCGCGAATCAGCCATAATGTCCGGGAGCTCCGCAACTCCTTAGCCATAGTCACAATGGGGGCAATTTCCGAAGGGTCCGCTAAGGAGGCATCAAATCCATTATCCGTGCTGACACTGTTCGTCCAGGAATCATAAACTTCTATCTCACGGACTGCCGTCAGCCCCTCCGGGGTCTCCGCCGTAAGGGTAAGGGTTTCCTCCCCGCATTTACTGCCTATCGTAAGCACTCCCTCCGCAGAAATCTCTGCCTGCTCACAGGGCTCCTTTAGGGAAAATAACGCCTCCGCAGGCTCACCCTCCCCTAACATATTGTAAACTACCGCCTGATAAGGGGTATTGCTCTCCCCTACCTTTGGCCGGAAAGCCCGCTCCTCCCCCTCAATCTCAAGCTCACAGGCTTCCCCGGCTTCCACCGTTTCCTCCGCCGTCAGAAAGGACAGCCCGGAAAAAGACAAATCAAAGGTTTCCCCCTGCTGCGCAACGCAGATGATGCCGTAGCCCCATATCTGCG
>JAGAIK010000250.1 GCA_017626625.1 Roseburia sp. | reverse complement strand
CGGCAAAACCCACAGTCGAAGCGGTATCGGCAGACTATCAGACCGTACGGCTTACCTGGAAACAGATAAAGGGAGCAAACGGCTATCAGGTGAGACGTTCCGACACGGCAGACGGCACCTATAAGACGGTAAAAACCATCAATTCCGGTTCTACCCTCACCTATGATGACAGTAAGCTCACCACAGGCAAAACCTACTATTATAAGGTTCGCGCCTATGTAAAGAAAGACGGTAAAAAAATATACGGCGCTTATTCGGATGTAAAATATGCAGTGCCGGTATTAGGAAAGCCCACCGATTTGGCAGGGGCAGCCATTGACGATAATCAGATTAAACTGACCTGGAAGGCAGTGCCGGGAGCCAATACATACACCATCGTAAGAAGCAGCAGTGCAAACGGTACCTACAAGATTGCCAGTGAAATCTGTAATACCAACTCTTTCGTAGACACCAGCGTTACCGTTGGAAAAACCTACTATTACAAAGTGCAGGCAGTCCGTGACAGTATCATGAGTGACTTTACCGACCCGGTGGCAGTGACAGCGGCTTCCTTAGAGCTCAGTACCACCAGTATTACCATGAAAACCGGAACGAATATGAAGATTACGGCAACGGCAAAACCGGCTGCCTATGTGGCATGGTCTTCCGATAACCCGCAGGTTGCAGTGGTAACGTCAGACGGTGTGGTATATGCCATGAAAGCGGGAACTACCACGATTAATGCCACAGCCAACAATATGACGAAAAAAGTTACCGTAACGGTAAAAGATACCCTCGGTACGGAAAATAAGGGAATCGAGATTTCTGCCGACAATGGAACGGTAAACTTTAACGCTATCCGCTCCGCAGGCTATGAGTACGTTATGCTCCGCATCAGCAGCGGAACCACAGAGGATAAAAACTTTAAGACCAATCTGAAAAATGCGAAGGCGGCAGGCTTAAAGGTAGGCGTTTACTGCGTTTCTAAGGCGCAGACAAAGACGGCGGCTGTCAATGAGGCAAAGAAGGTCATCAGCATTTTAAATGGAGAAAAGTTAGATTATCCGGTGGTATACGACTTAGAGGATATGTCGCTGCTTTATAACAATGTGACGAAAACAGAACGTGTGGAATTTGTAAAAGCATTCCAGAGCGAGATTGCAGGCGCCGGAAAGGGCTATCAGTTCATTCTCGGTATCAGCATGAAGCTGCTGACAGAATATCCGCAAAAATACATAGACACCAGCCTCCTTGCAGGTATGGACCTCTGGATTTATAACTGCCGTGCAGAGAATCTCGGCCATGGTTACATGGGTACCGGAAACGTTGTTATGTGGAGATATTCCGCAGAGGCAACCGTCAACGGCGTCAGCGGAAAGGTAAGCATCAGTAATCGTTATAAGACCTATTAGAAATTTGAGGAAAATGAAATGAAAAAAACAGGAAAGAAAAGATATGCCCGTTTTCTGGCAGGCATGTTGGCAGCAGTGATAGCGGTAAGCGGTATTCCGGCAGGGACGACAGTCTCTGCCGCAGAGCCGCAGGCTGTGGAGAGCATACAGGAGGTACGGGGAGAAATCACCGGATTTGCAGGGCTTTCCGACAGTGAAAAAACCATTCGGGTGGGAGGAAAGGTATCGGAGGCGCTTCTGACAGCCCGGATGCCATCTTCTTTGGAGGTATATTTAGATGGTTCCGACACTCCGGTGAGTATTCCGGTGGAGTGGAAGTGCGTGGGAGATTATGAAAATACCAATTATTACTCCTATGAGTTTGACCCGGTGTGGGACGAAAGCCAGTACACCGTAAGCAGGCAGGCAGCGCAGAAGATTCCTTATATCGGCGTCTTTTTAACCCGGACAGGAGCCGGGGATTTGAAAATGGCGTCCACTTCGGAAAACGAAAAGACCATTTACAAGTTCCTGAAAGATGACTTAGGCTTGAATACGGCAGCGGCATGTGGCGTGTTAGCAAATATCCAGAGCGAATCATCTTTCAATCCCACTGCCAGTGTTTTAGATACCAACAATAAAACCAGCTATGGTATCTGCCAGTGGAACGGCGTCCGTTTTGATGCCTTAAAGAGCTATTGCAGCCAGTATGGGTATGATTATAAGACCTTAGAGGGACAGTTAAACTATCTTAAATACGAGTTAGAGCACAGTGAGGCAAGCGCATTTTCCAAGGTGAAAAATGTGGAAAATACCGCAGAGGGCGCTTACACCGCAGGTTACAACTGGGCGCGTTATTTTGAGCGCTGCGCCAGCGTCTATTATGAGTGGCGTGCAAAGTTAGCGAGAGATACTTACTGGCCGAAATATAACGGTGGCAGTGATGACGGCGGCGATGATGCGGAAGCGGAATACAGGATTACCTATTACCTGTATGGCGGAAAAAACAACAGTGCGAACCCGGACAGTTATTCTGCGGATTCCGCCACCATTAAATTAAAGAATCCCAAGAAGGCAGGCTACAGCTTTGTGGGCTGGTATAAGGAAAGCAGCATGAAAACTAAGGTAACCAGCATTCCTTCCGGCTCTAAGGGCGATATTTCCCTCTATGCCAAGTGGAAGGCAAATACCTATAAGATTACCTTTAAGGGAAATAAATCCACCAGCGGTTCCATGGCGGATATGAGCTGTGAATATGACGGCAGCTATACGCTGAAAGCCAATAAATTCAAGAGAACCGGGTATAAATTTACTGGCTGGAACACCAAGGCGAACGGTAAAGGCACGACATATAAAAATAAAGCGGAAATCGAGAATCTCTCCAAAAAAGACGGGGCAGTGATTACCCTGTACGCCCAGTGGAAAAAAGAGGTTTATGACATTGACTATCAGTTAAACGGCGGACGGTTTGATGACGATTACAGAGATTATTATGATGTCACCACCAAAACCTTTAAGCTGACCACCCCGGTAAGAACCGGATATACCTTTGAGGGCTGGTACAAGGATAAAAAGTTCAAGACCAAAGTGACTCAGGTGGCAAAGGGCAGTACCGGAGATATGACCCTTTATGCAAAGTGGAGTGTCAACCAATACAAAATTAAGTATAAGGGCAACGGCGCCACCAGCGGTTCCATGAACAGCGTTTCTACCTGCAAATACGGGAAAAACTATACCCTTGCAGCCAATAAGTTCAAACGTAAGGATTATGTGTTTGCGGGTTGGAATACCAGGGCGGACGGCACCGGAAAATCCTATGCCAATAAGGCGAAGGTGAAGAACCTTACCTCCAAAAAGAACAAAACCATTACCCTTTATGCCCAGTGGGAAAAGAAATCCTACCGCATCACCTATGTGTTAAACGGCGGTGTGATGTTAGATGAGAATCCCGGCACCTATTACGCAGACACCAAGACCTTTCAATTAAAGGCTCCGGTGCGTGAAGGCTATACCTTTAAGGGCTGGTATACAGAGGCGGATTTCAAAAATAAGATTACCCAGATTAAGAAGGGTGCCAGAAAGAATTATAAACTTTATGCAAAATGGCAGGCAAATACCTATAACCTGCAGTTTGACGGAAACGGTGCTACAGGCGGCTCCATGAGCCCGCTAAAATGCCAGTATGACAGCAGCTATATCCTTCCGGCAAATGGCTTTGTGAAAGAAGGGTACCGTTTCATTGGCTGGAATACTGCGGCGGACGGCACCGGAAGCTTTTACGGTGATGCCGTGCAGGTAACAAATCTGTCTGCGGAAAATGGCGCAGCAGTAATCTTATACGCCCAGTGGGAACAGATACCAGTGACACAGGAAGGACAGGAGACACAGTAAAGATAAGAGCGGAAAGTGAGGCAGCAGACGTGCAGTTTTATATGGCGCCGATGGAGGGGCTGACCGGCTATGTGTTTCGGAATGCCTATCATAAGAATTTCGGGGACGTGGACAAATATTTTACACCCTTTATCACCAACCGGAAGATGAATTACAAAGAAATCAATGATACCGCACCGGAGCACAACCGGGGAATGCACGTAGTCCCCCAGGTT
>JAGAIK010000019.1 GCA_017626625.1 Roseburia sp. | reverse complement strand
TCTTTCGCTATTATATACTTATTTTTCCAGGAATGCAAGCAGGATATACCTGTTTTGTGCACATTCTGCATTTCAAATATTACGGAACATAAGTGTTACCTGCCTGCCCGCAGTTTCTCTGCCGCAGCCTCGTCCATAAGAAGCACCTCCGCTTCCGCCCTTCTGCTGCTGCCGTCCTCAGCCGTCACTAATTTCTGTGACACCACCGCCTTTAAATGCCGGGCAAGCTGTGCCCTTACCTGCTGCTGCCGATGGGGCGGAAACAACTCTGCCATAGCCTCCACTGCCTCCGCAGCTCCCGGAATGCCAAATCCGGCAAATACCAGATGTCCCGTTTCCGCCGCATGGAGCGCCTCCGCAGCCGTCTCCTGATCCCGCAGTTCTCCCACCAGAAGCACCTCTGCGTCCTCCCGCAAAGCACTTTGGACTGCCTCCGCAAAGCCTGCTACGTCCACGCCGACCTCCCGCTGCTCTATCATACAGTTTTTATCCTGATAGAGATATTCCACCGGTTCTTCCACAGTGATGATACGGCGCTTCTCCCGGCGGTTGATTTCTTCCACACACGCCGCTAAGGTAGTGGTTTTCCCGCTGCCTGATGCCCCGGTTACCACCACAATCCCCTCCGGCAGTTTTGTGAGGGTTTGCAGCGCAGAGGAAAGCCCCAGTTCCTCTAAGGTTGGAATCTGCGGATACAAAAGCCTTATGGCAATGGCAGTGTGTCTCCGCTGGTGATAAATATGAATGCGGTTTCTCGTGCCGTCCGCCGCCTCGCAGCATATGTCAATATCCGTCAGTTTCCTGTCCCCTGCAATTTTCACATTTTCCCTCTGCAGCGCCTCCAGTGCGATTTCTTCCAACACTGCGTCCTCCATGCTGCCGTAGCCGCTTATTTTAACCAGTCTGCCGCAGCACCGCATCACCGGCTCCATCCCATAGGTCAGATGAATATCAGAGCAGCCGTGCTCCCTGCCGTATCCGATAAGCTCGTCCATTCTTCCCATTATTTTCTCCTCCGCTCTTTCTCCAATATCCACCCTTCTAAGGTTTCCGCCCGCTGTTTCCAGGTATGTGTTTCCAGTACCTTCTTCTCACCTTTTGCCACAAGTTCCTGCAGTTGTTCGTTTTTTTGCAGCAATTCCGTCACTTTCCCGGGCAGCTTTTCTAAATGCTTTAAGTCATAATAAGAAACGCCCTCCCCCTCTTCCAGTTCTCCGCAAAGATATCTGCTGGTATCTGAAAGGCAGAACGCACCGTTTAAAATCGAATTAAACACCCGGTCATGGGCGCCGTCTTTAAACCAGGGCATTACATTGATGGATAATTTTGCTTTTCTCAGTTCTTTCAGGCAGGTTTCCGAATCCGTCTGGGGGTGAATACGAAGATTTTCCTTGCCCCTGCACTCTAACTCTTCCCAGCCTTTTCCGATAACGTCCACGGGGATTCCTGCTTCCACCAGCGTCTTTACCACCTCACCCCGGAAATAATTGCGGACATATAAATCAATAAAAATCATCCGGTGAAACACCAGCCGCAAATCGTCATATGCCACCTTCCCCAGTTCCCTCTCACAGTGCTTTTTCGCCACCGCCTCCACCGTCTGCTGGGGCTTTTCTATCAGCTCCTGTATGATTCCCCGGTAAAATTCGGCATATTCCCCATTGATGCCGTTGATATACGGCTCGCAAAAGGAGGGCGGCGTATAATTCCCCGTCAGAAGCACATCCATGGTGCGCTCCCCCTCCGTCTGCCCGGTATATTTTGTCCCCGCCAGCGGCAGGAATCCGAGACTTTCATACTCCGGATAATAGGTTTTAAAATAAGCCTCCTGCAGCCTGTCGATACTGATATGGTAATACCGCTCTGGCAAATCCTGCAGCCTGTCGTGATAATAATAGGGGTGGTCCGCCGCAATGTTATAGCAGGGAATCCGGTACTCGTCCCAGATATACCCCTCCCTCTCAGCGTAGACCCCCGGCTCCTTCTCTAATCCCTGAAAATTAAAGGTGATCATCACCGTCTCACCTGTCCGGATAAATTTCCGCAGCCGCCTGCTGTCCTTTTTTTCATTGTTTAAATCATAAAAGAATACGGCATACCCCTTTTTTTCAAACTCCTTCGCCATTTCCTTCGAAAAATAAGTAAGGGTTTCCACCCCGCCGGAAAACATTACGATTCTTTTCATTTAAAATTTTCCTCTTCCACTAAAAGCAGACACGAACCAGCGTCTTCTCTTCTGCTGCCAGTCTATCCCATACGATTACTCATGCCGCAGTGCGTCAATCGGATTTAAGTTTGCCGCCTTATAGGACGGGAAAACTCCAAACACAATCCCGATGACCATGGAGAACACCACGGAACCCACTGCCGCCGGAATACTGATTGCCACCGGCATCTCGGTGACATAGGAGATGACCTCCGCTAAGATAATTCCCACAATAACGCCGAACACGCCTCCTAAGCTGGTGAGCACCGCCGCCTCCGTCAGAAACTGCCCTAAAATCTTGCCTTTTCTGGCGCCGATTGCCTTCTTCAGACCGATTTCCTGGGTACGCTCCGTCACGGACACCAGCATGATATTCATAACGCCGATACCGCCTACAATCAGGGAAATGCCTGCAATCCAGATTAACATCGTGTTGGTGGAGCTGCTGAGCTCCTGTATCTGCTGTGCCTGCTCTAATAAATCCTTCGCCTTGTATTTAATGGTTTCGTCCTTCGGTGACAGGTAGCCGTTTAAAATATCGGCGCAGGCTTTTCCCGCCGCAGTCATATTATCCGTACTGTCCACCGCAATCACCACATTCTGGGGCTCGTCATACTGGTAAACGATGGGCCATGTGGTATTGGGAATATAGATAGAGCCTGCACTCTCCTGTGCATAGGTATAATAATCGTCAATAGAATTGATGACCGGCTCAAAGGTTTTCGCCTTTGTCACAATTCCAATCACCGTATAGGGCTCTTTCTGGATTTCAATGGTCTTTCCCACCGCTTCCTCTCCCTGAAACAGTGCTTCCTCCGAATTTTCATCTAAGATTGCCACCTTCCGGTATTTCGTGAAATCTTCTTCTGTAAATCCCCGTCCCTCTCTCATAATATAATTGCAGGTGTCAAAATAGCTGATATCAATCCCCCTGACATACCCGCCGGAAAAAGGTGTGTTCAGGTAATAGATGCCGTTGTAATCCTGCCTGCTGAGATAACAGGAGGCATTCTGCACATGGTCAATATCACGGATATCCTCTAAAACAGAATCCGCCACTAACGGCACTCCCGCAGGAATCCCGTTGTAGTCCATCTCGTATTCCCACTCTCCCTGGTACAGGGAAACCTCCACCGTATTATCGCCGGAGCCAATGAGATTTTCCTTAATCTGCTCATTGGTTCCCTTGATGGTGGAAACAATGGCAATAATCGCCGCAATACCGATAATAATTCCAAGCATTGTCAGGAAAGAACGCATCTTATGA
>JAGAIK010000249.1 GCA_017626625.1 Roseburia sp. | reverse complement strand
CATCTCCGGCGCCAAGCTTCATGCCCCGGACACCCACCGCCCCCTTCTTTTTCTCCGGTATGGTGGAGGCATCAATCCGCAGGAAGAAATCTTTTTCCGACTGCATCACAAGTGTCTCCTCCATAGAAAAGGCTTTTACAAAAATAACCTCGTCCCCGTCATTTAACTTGGTGGCAGCCGTAGTACGCTTTGACACATCAAATTCTGCGCCGTCCACCACCTTTAGCATGGCGTTCTTTGTTCCGAAAATCACTTTTGTGCCGCTGATTGCCGCTAAATTCATGATATAGACAAAATTTTCCGTGCTGCTGTCATAATTGCTGAGATTGTCAATGGGCGTTCCCTTATCACGGAATTTTCCAAAAGGCAAATCTAATACCTTTAGCAGGTGCATCTGCCCCGTATTGGTGAAAATACAGATTTTGTCCGTATTTTTACAAGTCAGCACATAACGGTTTTCCGTGTCTGCCGCCTCCTTATTTCTCTCATAGGTGGCAGTATCAATGGTTTTCGCATAGCCGAAGCGGTCCATTAAAAATACCACATCCATCTCTTCTAACTTCTTCTCTTCCACTACCGCCTCTTCTAAATTGTCGATGACGGTCTTTCTGGAATGGCTGTATTCCTTCTTGTAGCCCTCTAACTCCTTGATGATAACCTTAGCCATAACAGAACGGCTGCCTAAAATATCCTCATACCGGGCAATGTTCTTTAAGGTCTGTTCATGCTCCTTCATGAGAGCTTCTAACTCCAGACCGATTAACTTCTGCAGGCGCATTTCCAAAATAGCTGTGGTCTGCCGTTCCGTAAAGCGGAGCTTTGCAGCCTCTTTTTCTGACCGGGCGGACTTAAAAGTGATGTTGTCCGTAATACCTTCCGTCAGGCAGGCTCTTGCGTCTTTCACGTTTTTACTGCCCCGGAGTATCTCAATAATCAGGTCAATCACGTCCGTCGCCTTTATCAGACCCTCCTGAATTTCCTTTTTATCTAACTCCTTTGCCAGAAGTGTCTGATATTTTCTGGTGGCAAGCTCGTACTGAAAATTCACATGATGGCGGATAATCGGCACAATTCCCATGGTTTCCGGTTTTCCCTCCGCCACGGCAAGCATGTTGACGCCGAAGGTATCCTCCAGCTTTGTTTTTTTGTAGAGCAGGTTTTTCAGATTTTCCACATCTGCCCCTTTCCGCAATTCCAATACAATGCGGATTCCCTCCTTAGAGGACTGATTCGTAATATCTACGATATCGTTGGTCTTTTTCGTCTCCACAAGGCTGTACACATCATTCAAAAATTTTCCGATGTTTGCGCCTATCATAGTATAGGGAATTTCCGTAATCACCAGGCGTTCCCTGCCGCCCTTTGCCTGCTCCACTTCCACTTTTCCGCGGATTTTGATTTTTCCCGTTCCGGTGGAATAAACCGCCAGAAGCTCGTCCTTATTTGCCACAATACCTCCGGTGGGGAAATCCGGTCCCGGAATGTACTGCATCATCTGCTCTGTGTTGATATCCGGGTTTTTCATATAGGCAATGACGCCGTCAATCACCTCGCCAAAATTATGGGGCGGAATATTGGTGGTCATACCCACGGCAATTCCCTCAGAGCCATTGATTAGAAGATTCGGCACTTTTACCGGAAGTACCTCCGGTTCCTTCTCTGTCTCATCAAAGTTTGGCACAAAGTCCACCACATCTTTGTCAAGGTCTGACAAATAGGCTTCCTGGGTAATTTTCTGTAACCTCGCCTCGGTATAACGCATGGCAGCCGCGCCGTCTCCCTCGATGGAGCCGAAATTACCGTGTCCGTCCACTAAGGGCATCCCCATTTTAAAATCCTGAGCCAACACCACAAGAGCGCCATAGATGGAGCTGTCGCCGTGGGGGTGGTATTTACCCATGGTATCACCCACGATACGGGCACTTTTACGGTAAGGTTTATCATAACGGATGCCAAGCTCATACATGTCATATAAGGTACGTCTTTGTACCGGCTTTAATCCGTCCCGCACATCCGGAAGGGCACGGGTGACAATGACGCTCATAGCGTAGTCAATATATGATTTCTGCATCAGCTCCGAATACTCGGTGCGGATAATCTGTTCTTCCTGTCTCATTTCATTTCCTCTTTTTCTATCCATTTACTCCGCAGTGCCGCTCGATTTCGCTTCACTACATCTCGCTGCATGACGCCCTTTGGGGCGTTTTGCATTCGCCCTATCAAAAACAGAAGATACAGTCTTAGCCGTGCAAGCACGCACGACTGTATCTCCCGTTTTTGGCACTGCTCATTGCTATACGTCAAGATTTGCGTCCTGGGCATGGTCGTAGATAAACATTTTCCGCGGGAAGACGTCATTTCCCATCAAAAGCTCCGTGATGTCGGATGCCATTCTGCCGTCCTCAATCTCCACGCGTTTCAAAATCCTTGTTTCGGGGTTTAAGGTTGTCTCCCAGAGCTGCTCTGCATCCATTTCTCCCAGACCTTTGTAACGCTGCAGAGTAAAGCTGCCCTTGTGGTTTTTGCGGTATTTCTCCAACGCTGCGTCATCATAGAGGTACTCTTCCTCTCCCTTAGCCGGAATCGCCTTATAAAGAGGCGGCATTGCCACATAGACATGCCCTTCGTAAATCAGCTCCGGCATAAAGCGGTAAAACAGGGTTAAAAGCAGCGTTGAAATATGCGCCCCGTCCACATCGGCATCTGCCAT
>JAGAIK010000248.1 GCA_017626625.1 Roseburia sp. | reverse complement strand
GTACACTTTCCAGTGCATCCATGCCGACTTTATTTTGTTCCGGGATTTTCCACCCTCGCTTAAGCGGGATTTTAACATCGGCTCATCTATCCCACAGACTTCCCCGTACTTTTTCAGCACCCTGAGCCATAAAATATAATCCTCATGAAGTTCCGAATGCTCCATGTAAAACTCTCTTGCCACTTCAGTTTTCATCACCACGGAGGAACAGGGAATATGGTTTGTATAAAGCAGCATGTCATACGTGATAGTCTCCGGCACATGCACAATCTTTCCGGTACTGCTTCCATCCGGATCCATCAGTTCTCTTCCTGTACAGCACAAAACGAGCTGCTTTTTTTCTAACAGCTCGCATTGCCTCCGAAGTTTTTCTCCGGTCCACCAGTCATCCGCATCCAAAAATGCGACATACTTTCCGTTTGCCTTACGGATACCGATATTCCTTGACTCCGCCACACCGCAGTTCGTCTCATTCTGTACCACGTGAATCCGGACATCCTTTTCATATTCCTTTAAAATCCGGGATGTGCCGTCCGTGGAGCAATCATTGATAATCCATAACTCCCAGGCAATCTGCTGCGCTTTCACGGACTCCACTGCCTGTCTGATATATTTTTCGCCATTATACACCGGCATCACCACAGACACCTTTATCTCTTCTGCCACAGTTTCTCCTCCGTCTCACAAATTCAAAAACGCCGAAACAATTTTTTTCCAGCGCTTATCTTACTGTTTTTTGATTGCCGTTACCTGTTTTTCGTCCACACCTTCCGTATTTTCCTTCTGGAACATGACTTTGACTGTCATCAGCATCAGCTTCAAATCCAGCCACGCAGAATAATTTTCAATATAAGTAAGGTCTAATTTTAATTTATCGTAAGGAGTGGTATTATACTTTCCGTATACCTGGGCGTACCCCGTAAGCCCCGCTTTTACTTTCAACCGGAACCTAAACTCCGGCACCACGTCCTCATACTTCTCCGCAATAACCTGCCGCTCCGGTCTTGGTCCCACAAAGGACATTTCCCCTTTTAAGATATTAAAAACCTGGGGCAGCTCGTCTAAATGCGTCCGGCGGATAATTTTCCCCACCGGGGTAATACGGTCGTCATCCTTTTTCGCTAACTGTGCGCCCTTTTCTTCGGAATCTACCTTCATACTGCGGAACTTGATAATCTGAAAGGTTTCCCTGTCCCTGGTCAGCCGCTCCTGGGTATAAAATACCGGACCTCCGTCATAAAGCTTGATCGCCAGCGCAATCACAATCAAAAACGGCGAAGCAATAATAATTGCCAGCAGGGAAAACACAATGTCCATGGTGCGCTTCACAAAACGCTGCTCAATGGTAAGTCCCTGATTTCTACAAAGCATTAACGGTGTATCAAACAGGTGAATACGTTCCGTCCCCGTCACAATAATGTCCGAAATCTTCGGTGTAATATAGGTACGCTTGTTCTGGTCATAACAGAATTTCAAAATCTTATTGCGAATCTCCGTCGGCAAGTCGCAAAGCACCACTGCCTCGTAGTCCAAAATTTTCGTGTAGAGCGCCTCATAACCAATGTAGGCGCTGGCAGTGGCGCAGACATCATACTTGTCCTCCCTGGAATTAATCTTGGAAATCAATTCCTCCGGGGAATGCTCCCCGTAAATGACAATCATTCTCCGCGGCGGGTACAGTCTCACATAAAAATAACGTACCACATACACCGAGGGCAGCACCACCGCTATTTCTGCCACTGTCAGCAGCAATATATTTCCCACATTGACATAATCATTGGCAATCATACAAATCTGAAAATACTCGATAGCATTGGCAAATAATATGCTGAGTATCTGAGACAGACAGATATCTGTAATTCTCAGATAACCGATACGGTATGCGCCAAATGTACGGCTAAAGAAAAACAGTACCATGGCGTAAATTCCGATTACCGCCCAGTTACCCCTCCGCCAGAACTGGTCTTCCGGCGGAAAGCTGGGAACATATAATTGATACCAAACCCATGCAAACATTGCCGTCTCCGCCAGCAGCAATATGAAATTGGCGCAGAGATTCAGCAGATGTTTGTATCTTTCTCTTCTTCTCATTTCCTACCTCTATTTTGCCTTCTTTGAAATGACCTTGGAGTATTCTCCATATACTTTCTTTCCGTCTACCTTGCGGTATGCCCGGATTTTATAGTAATATGTCTTACCGCTGCTCACCTTGCTCTTATCCGTATAGGTCTTTGTGGAGCCTTTGGTGATGGTCCTTATCTTAGAATATTTTCCGTCCTCTGACGTACTCCGGTAAAGCTCATAGCCGCTTGCCCCGGACACCTTAGACCAGGTGAGCTTTATCTGTTTTGTTCCGGCTTTCGCCTTTAAGGTCGTGGCAGCCGGAACTGCTTTTCCTGATTTCGCACCGGATGCACTTCCTGTCCTGGTGGTGCCTCCCTCCAGGGCAACGGTAGCTTTTACTTTATAATAATACGTTTTTCCGGTAGTTACGTTCTTGTCGGTCCAACTGACGGTCTTCACCTCGTC
>JAGAIK010000247.1 GCA_017626625.1 Roseburia sp. | reverse complement strand
CTTATACCAGAAATACGGCTGTAACATGGAGTTCGGCGGCGACGACCAGTGGAGCAATATGTTAGGCGGTACAGAATTAATCCGCCGTAAGTTAGGAAAAGATGCCTACGCCATGACCATCAACCTGCTGTTAAACTCTGAGGGCAAGAAGATGGGGAAAACCCAGTCCGGTGCCGTATGGCTCGACCCCAATAAGACTTCTCCTTTTGATTTCTTCCAGTACTGGAGAAACGTAGCGGATTCTGACGTATTAAAATGTATCCGTATGCTGACATTCCTGCCATTAGAGGAAATTGACGCCATGGAAAGCTGGGAGGGTGCCCAGTTGAACCAGGCAAAGGAAATTCTGGCGTTTGAATTAACCAAGTTAGTTCATGGGGAAGAAGAAGCTGCAAAGGCAAGAGAAGCCTCCCACGCCCTGTTTGCAGGCGGCGGTGACTCCGCTCATATGCCCACCGTGGAACTCTCCGCTTCTGACTTCGCCGAGGGAGATATGGATATCCTCGCCCTTCTGGTAAAAACCGGGTTAGCTCCCTCCCGTTCCGACGCGCGCCGCGCCGTAGAACAGGGCGGTGTGTCTGTGGCGGATGAAAAAGTTACAGACATTAAGACGATGTACAATGCAGATTCTTTTGGAGCGGACGGGCTTGTGGTAAAACGTGGGAAGAAGAAATTTGTTAAGGTGGTTGTGAAGTAGGATTCTCAATCATAACTGTTTCTTTCGAAAAATAGGTATATTCAAAATGTCAGGGGCTATGTACCATAATACGTACATAGCCCTGCTTTTTATACCTGTATTTACTTTCAACCTACCCGCACCTTTTTTCCCTGAAATGCAAACCCATAGCTGCGGATACGCTCCTTCGGTATTCCTTTCTCAATCAACAGTGCCGCATACTGTTTCTCTTCTATCTGGCGAAGCGCAGCCTGCACCGTATCCTCTAAAGTAGCCTCATCTTCCGCATCCTGCACCTTAAATTCCAACAGAATGGCATCATTTTCTTCCGGATTTCTCGGCTCTAGCATCACATCATATCTGCCAAAACCGCTCTCACGATTAGAAGTCACAATATATTTATCCCGTAAATCCACCAGCAGTCCCAGTACGAATCCATAATAAAAACGCTCCGGCTCTTCCCCCGAAAGCCTCTTTCCGGTATCAAAATAACTGAAAGTCTGCAGTGCAACACGATTCATATAGCCATTCATTGCCTTAATATCCCCAAGCAGCAATGCCTTAATGAAATCATTGTAATCTTCCTCTGCCCCTGCAAACCAACCATGCACCATGTCAAGAAACATGCACTTTACTTCATAGTTCGTCAAGGTCAGCTCATATTTCGGACGTCTACCGTCATTGTACAACTCCGCCCGCTCCATACTTAATACCTTCAGATAACCACTGGCAAGCAATAAACTCCAGATGGCTTCTTCGCTGTGGTCAAGCTGATTATACACAATCTGTTCATCAATGGGAGTCTGCAGGGTTTCTCCTTTTAAAAGTGCTTCAAACTTTTCCTTCGTTCTGCGTCCGCCCTCCCGAATCAGCTTCCCCACAAGGCTATTGGAGCTGGTGTTTGCCCAATAAGTCGTAATATTTCCGGTATCCAGAAAATTTAAAATAGACCAGGGATTGTAAATATCCTTATGATTTCCAAAAATAAAACCATCATACCATTTTTTTACTGTTTCTTTCTTCTCACCAAGCCCGCACTCTTCCAGTGCAGCAAATACCTCTTCCTCAGTAAATCCAAAAGAGGTAGCATATTTGTCAGATATCGTTGTAACAACTTCCAAATTATTCAAATCAGAAAATATAGATTCTCTGGTAATTCCCGTCATAATACCACGCTCTAACCACGGATTTGTCTTAAAGGTAGAATTAAACAGGCTTCTAGTAAATCCTACCAGTCCTTCCCCGCCTTTAAAAACAGGAAGTTCGCCAGAATTTGGCGAACTTCTAATGGCTTCTGGCTCTGCCAGAAGACTGTGCATGGGAGTGTCATACTCATCTAACAGGATAATCACCTTTTTCCCATAATAGCGGTACAGATAATCTGATAACTGATATAATGCGGAGGTTGCATCACTGTCACGTATCTCCACCGCCAAAATCCGGTCAAAATACTCCCGGTCTGCCTCCGTCAATACAGCGCTTTCCCTCAAAAAAGAATATTTGATATAAAGATTTCTCAAAATCTGGCTGAATTTTTCTCTGACGGTCTGGTAATCTCTCTCTTTTATCCGGGCAAAGGACAGGCTGATTACCGGATATGTTCCCTGCAGCTTCCGGTATTTTTCTTCTTCCCAGATAGAAAGACCCTCAAACACCTCTCCCCGGTCTGCATAATCCACAGAAAAAAATTGCTCCACCATGCTCATATTTAAGGTTTTTCCAAAACGACGGGGACGGGTAATCAAAGTAACGCTATCCTCTGCCTCCCACCATTCTTTGATGAAAGATGTTTTGTCTATATAAAAACACTTTTTTTGTATTAAATCGCCAAAATCCTGTAATCCAATCGCAACTGTCCTTGCCATAGATACCTCCCGAAAGTCTTACTATATACCGCATTCTCACCCACATTCCACCAAAATAACTTAGCCGGAAATGAGTAAACCCATACACTAAATCCGCTCCAGCCACTTCTTCGCCAACGGCAGCCAGCTCTGACATTCCTCCTGTATTCCCCGCCCGTCGTTGGTAATGCTCCATTTATCGCAGGTTGCAAGCCCATGAATACCCACCGGATACATATGAAACTCCACCGGTATCTCATATTTTTTCATCGCCTCAATGAGAAACAGGGAATTTTGCACCGGAACGCTGGCATCGGTAAAGGTATGCCAGATGAACGCCTTCGGCGTATGCTCCGTTACCTGCTTTTCCAGGGAAACCCTCTCTAACATCTCTTCCGTATATTGCCCGTCTAACAGCCTCTTAAAAGAATCCCTGTGAGCATACTCCCCGGAAGTAATCACCGGATAGCACAACAGCATCGCCGCAGGCTTTAATTTCTCATTGGAAACTCCTGCTTTTTCCGCTAACCATGTTTCATGCCAAAACATACCCAGACATGCCGCTAAATGGCCTCCTGCGGAACAGCCCTGTACCACAATCCTGTCCGTATCCACATACCATTCCTCTGCGTAGCGGTGAATCAGCTTCATCGCCTCTGCCAGCTCTAACAGTGCGGTAGGATAAACTGCCGGTTTGCAGGAATAGCGCAGAATCGCCACATCATACCCCACACTCAGAAAGTGCATAGCGATGGGCTCCGCCTCACGGTCAGAGGTATGTTCGTATCCCCCTCCCGGACACATCAGCACCAGCGGACGTTTGTCCACTCCGATATTTTCAGAATGCTCAATAATATAAGTACACAATTTTGCTCCCGGCTGAGAGCCCTCCACCTGAATAGGAAATACTTCTGTCAGCATAATTTTTCTCCTTTTTTAAAACTTCCTGTCGGATTGCCCGGTGTACCGCATCTTTTTTCCATTCGATGCCATACCCCGGGCTCTTTCCCCTACATGATAGCACATTTCCTATTCTGTTTCTATCAATTATTAAATTCCAGGCTCTTTAATGCCGCATAATCATTCGTTCTGTCAAAGGAGCGGATTCCCTCCATCCCTGCCACATAAAAGATATTGTCCACATAGATTCCCCGGTAATTATCCGAAGAGAAGTTTCCGGCTAATTTTTCTGTCAGAAGATTTACAAATGTGCCGTCCTCCCAGGAAAACAGAAGATAATCCAATCGGTTGCTGCTGTAATCCTCCGTGGTAAACCCAAGAAGATTTTCCTCCGCATCCGCCAGTACGCACTTATAATTATAAAGTGCCTGGCTGTAATCCACATTTTTTAACACCAGCGTCTTCATCTCCTTTAAATCCGCCGGGTCTGAAATGTCAAACATGGCAATCTTTAAGCCTTCCTGCACTCCTGTGTCCGCATCGGTCTCGTAGCCGATGCCGACTAACTTATCCTCTCCCCAGAAATGCAGATACTCGGAAAATCCGGTGATTTTCAGTTCCCCTAAAATCTTCGGGTTGGTATCGTCCGACAAATCCACCGCAAAGAGCGGGTCCGTATTTCGGTAAGTCACAAAATATGCCTTATCTCCCAAATACCTTGCAGAGTAAATCTCCTCTCCGGGAGCAATGCCCTCTAATTTTCCTGTGGCTTTTAATTTCTCATCAAAAAGATAGAGCTGGTTCGTACTCTTCCCGCCGGTGAAATTACTGTCTGTGGTCAGCACCCGAAGTT
>JAGAIK010000246.1 GCA_017626625.1 Roseburia sp. | reverse complement strand
TCGTCGCCTGCTTGATATCCTGGGAGGCTCCGGTGGTAATATCGTCAAATACCAGTTCCTCCGCCACACGCCCGCCTAAGGAAACGATAATATCCTGCAGCATCTTACCCTTGGTGTTAAACATTTCATCTTTTTCCGGCAGAGGCATGGTGTAGCCCGCTGCCCCGTTTCCCGTAGGAATAATGGAAACGGTGTATACCGGTCCCACATCCGGCAGCAGGTGGAATAAAATGGCATGACCGGACTCATGGAAAGCTGTAATCCGTTTTTCCTTCTCGGAAATGATACGGCTCTTCTTCTCTGCGCCGATTCCCACCTTGACAAAAGATTTCTTGATATCCGCCTGGGTAACAAAGGCTCTGTCCTCCCGCGCCGCCACAATGGCTGCCTCGTTTAAGAGGTTCTCTAAATCGGCTCCGGTGAAGCCCGCTGTGGTCTGTGCCACCTCTTTTAAATCCACGTCATCCCCTAAGGGTTTATTTTTTGCATGGACATGGAGGATTTCCTCCCTGCCGCCCACATCGGGGCGTCCCACATAAACCTTGCGGTCAAAACGTCCCGGACGCATAATCGCCGGGTCAAGGATATCCACACGGTTGGTTGCCGCCATCACAATAATACCCTCGTTGATGCCGAAACCGTCCATCTCCACCAACATCTGGTTTAAGGTCTGCTCACGCTCGTCATGACCGCCGCCCATACCGGTTCCACGGCGTCTTGCCACGGCGTCAATCTCATCAATGAATACAATACAGGGGGCATTCTTTTTCGCTTCCTCAAACAAATCCCTGACACGGGAAGCACCCACACCTACGAACATTTCCACAAAGTCAGAACCGTAAATGCTGAAGAATGGCACGCCTGCCTCCCCTGCGATTGCCTTTGCCAGAAGGGTTTTACCGGTTCCCGGAGGTCCTACCAAAAGCACGCCTTTCGGGATTCTTGCACCCAATCTGGTATATTTTTTCGGCGCCTTTAAGAAGTCCACGATTTCCTCTAACTCTTCCTTTTCCTCTTTCAGACCCGCCACCTTGTCGAAGGTCACACGCTTTTCCGGGTCATCCGGCATCATTTTCGCACGGCTCTTGCCGAAATTCATCATTTTGCTGCCGCCGCCGGAATTTGCGGCTGCCTGGTTCGTCATAATCATAAAGAAAATAAACATGGCGGCAAAAATAATCAGATAAGGCAGCAGCGTCAGAAGCCAGCTTTCCTCCGGCGGGTTCTGCACGGTATAGTCCTTAACTCCCTGCTCCCGCATATAGCTTTCCACCTCTGCCACATCAGACACATAGAGCACCTGGGTGCTTCCGTCGTTATACAAAACCTGGAGGCTGCCCGTCGGCACTTCCCGGTTGGGCACCACATGAACCTGCGCCACCTCACCGCTCTCAATCGCTTCCTCAAACTGGGCTCTGGTATAGCTGTTGGTCGCCGAATTGCCGTCTAACCAGTACCAGATTGCCACCACTGCCAAAATTAATATGAGATAAATTCCAAATCCTCTAAAACTACTTCTTCTATTCACTTGCTTCTCCTTCTTCGTCCTCTATTTCCACAAATCCAATATAGGGCAGATTACGATATTTCTGGTCATAATCTAAACCGTAACCCACGACAAACTCATCGGGAATCACAAATCCCACATAATCCACCGCTACCTCCACCACACGGCGTTCCGGTTTGTCTAACAGGGTACACAGCTTTAAGCTCTTTGGATTTCTTGTTTTCAAATTCTGCAGCAAATAATTTAACGTTCTTCCGGAATCAATGATATCCTCAATGACTAACACATTTTTCCCCTCGATGCTGGTGGACAAATCCTGTACGATTTTCACCACGCCGCTTGAGGAAGTGCCTGCTCCATAGCTGGAAACGGACATAAATTCAATCTCCACCGGAGAAGTGATACGTTTTGCCAGCTCACAGGTAAAAAATACGGAGCCCTTCAAAATACAAATCAGACATACCGGCTCGTCACCGTATTCCGCACTAATCTGCGCTCCCAGTTCCTTAATTCTCGCCTCAATTTTTTCCTCTGAAAGATGAACATTAATCTGTTTAATCTTCATGATAATTTCCTCCGACCGCCTGTACTTCTAATATTTTTTTCGTCTGCTGACTGATTCTGTAATCTGCGCTGATGCGCCCGCCAATAACCCACAATACATGTTCCTCCCGGGTCAACAGCCAGATGTGCTCCCGGCTCTCCCGGGGAATCTTTTCATTTACAAAATATTCTTTTAATTTTTTCTTATGCCCCTGTAAATCCACCGTCAGGTAATCTCCCGGCTTCCTCCTCCGTATCTGCAAGTCACCTTTTATCTTATCATAATTCAGCCATTTCGTATACTTTTTTTTGTGAATTTCACCAACTTCCGTCTCCGGCTCCAGAATACGAAAATGCAGCTCTCCCTCCGGCAGAAAAATACAGAGTTCCTCCCCCGCCTCTAACCGCTGCCGCTCGGCTTCCCCCAGACAGTATTCCCGGAGTATCTCTTTTTCAGCCGCAGAAACTTTCTGTGACAGTTCCGCTTTATTGAAGCAATATTCCTGCCCCAGTTTCGCCATGTTCTGCCGTTCTTTCCGAGAAATTTTCTCAGTTTCCGGTTCCCGCATACCTTCTTTTTGAATACGGACGCCCTCATAAACTCTCTCTGCCCGCACACCGTAGGGCAAATCCAGGCTTCGTCCCACCTGCTTTTGAAACAAAAGCCGCACCGCCTCCACATGCACAGCGCCGATATCCCTGCTGCTGCCGGAAACCTCAGCAAGGGCACGGTGCAGCATTTCATTTTGCAGCAATTCCGGGTACGTCTCAAATTTTTCTGCGTGAATCAGAACCGTTTCTCCGAACTCCCGATTTTTGTTCTCCGTCGCTTCCCGCTCCGGCATTTTCCGGACACAGCATTCTATGTCTCCCTGACAGTGCCGTTCCCGCTCCAGCGTTTCCCAGACACAGCATTCTACGTCTCCCTGACAGTGCCGTTTCCCGCCTGTTTCTCCATCCGGCGTTTCCCGGATGCAGCATTCCCTCATTGCCTCCTCTGCCTGCTGCGCCAGATAGTCCGCAATCTGCCGCAGCATTCCCGCACTGCGGTTCATATGGGAAACCGCCTGCTCATTGATTTCGGAAAGCTCCGGCAGAATGTTGTGGCGGATGCGGTTTCTGCTGTAGTCCGTGTCTGTATTGGTGGAATCCACCCGGTACTCCTGCCCGATACTGCTAAGATAGCTTTCGATTTCCCGCCTCTGCACATTTAACAGCGGACGGATAAGCTCCGCTCCCCCCGTCAGGGGACGCTTCGCCCGCATTCCCGCAAGCCCCACAATGCCGCTGCCCCGTATCATCTGAAACAGCAGGGTTTCCGCATTGTCGTCCGCATGGTGGGCTAACGCCACTTTGACGGTTCTTTTTTCGCCCGTTCTTTTTTCAATCTCTTTCTGATAGCATTCATAGCGCTTGATTCTTGCCGCCTCTTCTAACCCTAAGCCCTTTTCCTCTGCATAGGCGGGCACGTCCACGGCATAGATGTGGCAGGGCACACGAAAACTGTCACATAATGCCTGGACAAAGGCTGCGTCCCTGCGGCTTTCTTCCCCCCGAATTCCGTGCTCCACATGCACCGCCTCCAAGGTAAAATCCATTTTCTTTTGTATCTCCAATAAAAGGCGCAGCAGGCACACGGAGTCCGCTCCCCCGGAAACCCCTGCAATCACGCAGTCTCCCTGCGCAATGAGTTTTTCCGCCTTTATCCACTCTATCACTTGCTCTGTCATTTATTTCTCCCAGATGCAGGCGGTAAGCACCGTCATATCGTCCGCCGCTTTTCCTCCCGTAAAAAGCATCACCCGTTCCATAATCCGCTTGGCTAATATGCCCGGATTGTTGGTTTCTATACTTTCTATGATTTCCTGCATCGTTTCCTCCGGTTTTGGTACATGTAGATATTCTAACACACCATCTGTCACCATGACAACAAAATCCCCGTTTTCTAACTGCCTGCTCTCATTCTGGATTTCGAACTGAGTCTCCACCCCCACCGGGAGGCTGGAGGAAGTGATACATTCCACCTCCTTTTCCCTTTTGATAAAAGTTGCCGCCGCACCGATTTTATAGAAATCCGCCATGCCTGTATACAGGTTCACCTTGCACAAATCCACCGTGGAATACAAATCGTTGTCCCCCCGCATGACCATCGCCGAATTCATCATGCGGATAGCGGTTTCCACGGAAAACCCCGCCTCTAGGAAACGTTCTAACAAATCCAGCACCATCTCGCTCTCCTTGCAGGCGGTGCTGCCGGATCCCATACCGTCGGAAAGCCCCAGCATCAGCTCCCCGCGCTCTAATTCCAGAAAGGAAAAATTATCCCCGGAAATCTGCGCCCCATCCTTTTTCATCCGGGCAATGCCCTGCACATTGCGGTATAAGGTATCCTCGTAGAGCACAAAATCTGAGGGCTCTTTGGAGATAAAGGTCTTGGTGTCGGCGGGAAGCCGCATTTTTTTCTCCAGGGCATGTCCCACCGCCGCCGCAAAGGTTTTCATGGAAATACAGCCTCCCATCCGGCTCTTTAAGGTGGCTTCTAATTTTAGTTTTCCCTCCACCGTCTCCACCAGATGGATATTTTCCACCACAATGCCGTGTTCCTTGGCACGGTAGCGGATTTCCGCTATCTTATTCCGTTCCTGGCGGTCTAACACCTTTTCCTCTCTGGCGCAGTCCTTCATAATATACGCCATGGCGTCTAACTGCTCCGCAATGACCTGGCGGTTTTCTAGCAGACGGTTGTACCACGCCCGGTTTAAATTGGCACGTTCAAACACGTGCACCGCCTCCTCCACCATATCCCTGCTTTTGGGGCAGTACTGGCTCAGTTCCCGCTCCTGCGCCTCGTCCGGCGCCCCCACATGCCAGATGGAGGAAATCATTCCCGAAAGAATGCCATAGAGGGGAGTGGCGTCC
>JAGAIK010000245.1 GCA_017626625.1 Roseburia sp. | reverse complement strand
CACTTCTTTCTCCGCTTTGTCAATGTCAATGCTGCCGCCTTTTTTCGTAAAACGCATACAGCCATACCCCAGTACGGAAATATCATTTCCTTTTTTGTCCTTGCGATACTGCATTACTGCCTCCTGTTTCTGCAATTTTCCTGCCTTGCTCTACTGATTTTTTAAGTTTTCCAATTCTGCTAACCAGACCGCCCCGCAGGCATCCGACGGCATTCTTAAATCGCCTCTTGGAGATACCGCCACGCTTCCCACCTTCGGACCGTCCGGCAGGCAGGAACGTTTAAACTGCTGGGCGAAAAATCTGCGGTAAAAAGTTTTCAGCCATTTTAAAATCGTCTCTTCGTCATACACTCCGCAAAAAGCCAGCTTTGCCAGCCGGTACACCTTTGCCGGGGAAAATCCCAGCCGCAGCATGTGATACAGATAAAAATCATGCAGCTCGTAGGGACCCACCAAATCCTCGGTTTTCTGAGAAATCTGCCCTTCCTCCGGCGGAAGCAGTTCCGGGGAAACCGGGGTGTCCAATACGTCAAGAAGCACCTGCTCTAACTCTTTGTCCTGACAGGTATCTGCATAATATTGTACCAGATGGCGCACTAAGGTTTTCGGCACGGAAGCGTTTACTGCATACATGGACATATGGTCGCCGTTGTAGGTCGCCCAGCCCAGCGCCAGCTCCGACAAATCCCCGGTTCCAATCACCATACCGCCGGATTTGTTGGCAATATCCATCAAAATCTGGGTGCGCTCCCTCGCCTGTCCGTTTTCATAAGTCACATCATGCACCGACGCATCCTGTCCGATATCCCGGAAATGAATCTTCACCGCCTCCCTGATATCCACTTCCATGAAATCCGCCCCTAAACTGGCAATGAGTTTTACAGCATTGTCATAAGTGCGGTCCGTGGTGCCAAAGCCCGGCATGGTAACCGCCTTAATCTGCTTATGGTCCATTCCCAGCAAATCAAAAGCACGCACCGTTACCAGCAACGCAAGGGTGGAATCTAATCCGCCGGAAATCCCAACCACCGCCGTTTTACAGTTCGTATGCTCTAACCTCTTCTTTAAGCCATTTGCCTGAATGGCAAGGATTTCCTCACAGCGCATGTCCCGGTCCGTTTTTCCGGAGGGAACAAAGGGCATCGGCTGAATATAGCGGGAAAGCTCCGTTTCTTCTATTTTTAAGGAAAATTCCGTCTCCTTATAATCCTTCCATTCCGGCTCAAAGGTGGTCATCCGCCGTCTCTCGCTGTCTAACCGCTGCACGTCAATCTCGGAATAAATCGTCTCATTGGTAAATTCTTTGGACTCCTTTAAAATAACACCGTTTTCCGCTATCAGGTTATGTCCGCTGTATACCACGTCCTGGGTGGATTCCCCGTCTCCCGCACTGGCATAAATGTAGCCGCAAAGCAGTCTTGCCGACTGGCTTTTTACCAGTTCCCTGCGGTAGGCAGATTTCCCGGTAATCTCATTGGAGGCGGAAAGGTTGACAATAACGCTGGCTCCGTTTCTTGCATGGCGGATACTCGGCGGCTCCGGCGTCCACAAATCCTCGCAGATTTCCACCGCGATTTTTAACTCCGGCATGGCTGCACAGGTAAATATCTGGCTGGTGCCAAAGGGGACTTTCCTGTCTTTTTCAAGCTGTATTTCCACCACCTCTTTCATTCCCCTGGTGAAATGGCGCGCTTCATAAAATTCGTTGTAGTTTGGCAGATAAGTTTTCGGTACCATGCCGAGCACCTGTCCGCCGCACAGGGCAGCCGCCGCATTGTATAATTTTCCCATGTGGGCTATGGGCAGCCCCACAAAGACAATGGCATCTGTCTCTGCCGTGGCAGCCGCAATGGTGAAAAGCTCCTCCCTTGCCTCCCGGAGCAGTTTTTCCTGCAAAAACAAATCCCCGCAGGTATATCCGGTGATACAAAGCTCCGGGAACACAATGATTTTTGCCCCCTGCTCCGCCGCATTTTTCATCAAATCGCAAATCAACTTTCCGTTGTATTTTGTGTCGGCAACCCTTATCTTCGGCGTCACTGCCGCAACCTTTACAAATCCCTGTTTCATTGAATCCTCCACACCAACCGGCTTTTCCCGTTAGCTTCCTTCCACATAAACGCTAGTTTCCGTTCTGTTATCTTCATTTCCACCAAAAAGCAGTTTCTGCTCGTCCTATTTCCCGGCACGCATCTCTTTTAGTTCCTCTACCGTAAATTCATAGGCTTTGTTGCAGAACTGGCACTTGACCTCGATGGATTCCCCATCGCCGATAATATCGTCCAAATCCTTTCTACTCAAAGTGGCAATGGCTCTTGACACCTTTTCCTTAGAACAGTCGCACGAAAATGCCGTAGGAATCTTATCGGTAATCTCCACCCCGAACTCTCCTAAAATCTCCTCTAATATCAGCTCCGGCGTTTTTCCATCCTCTAACATCTCTGTCACAGAAGCAATCTCGGTGATTTTCTTCTCTAACTTTTCCACCACCTCGTCACTGGTGAAGGGCATTAACTGAATGATAAATCCTCCTGCCTGCCTTACGGATAAATCCTTATCCACCAGTACGCCAAGCCCCACTGCGGAAGGTATCTGCTCCGAGGTGGCAAAATAATAAGTCAAATCCTCCGCAATTTCTCCGGTCTGCAGCGCAATCTGCCCCACATAAGGCTCCTTTAAGCCCATATCCTTAATGACGCTCATCACCCCAAGTCCTAGGGCGCCGCCCACATCTAATTTTCCCTGGGCGTTGGGGGGCAGCTCCACATCAGCCGCCATGGGAAATCCCTTGACCTCTCCTTTGGAATTTGCCGTCACCGTCAGTCCTTTTGCCGGACCGCTGCACTGTATCTGCACCGTCAGAAGGTCTTTTTCCCCCTTCATCATCGTTCCCATCATGGCAGCGCCGGAGAGAAGCCTTCCCAGTGCCGCCGTAATCACAGGACTGGTGCCGTGGTCGCGTCTCGCCTCCTCCACCATCTCCTTTGAAGTAATGGCAAACGCCCTAATCTGGCTGTCCGCCGCCGTCGCTCTTACAATATAATCACTCATTTTTTCCTCCATTCTTCCCCTGCTCTCTGGCAATCACATAAATCCGCTCACTGTCCTCTTTCACCGGTTCCCTGGTAAAGGCATCATAGGCAGCCACAAACTCAAGTCCTGCTTCCTCCAACAGGCTTTTCACTGTCCCCAGCTCATAAGCCCGCTGAAAATGCGTCTCCTGATATCTCCGGTACAGCTCCCCCTTCTCCCGGATAAACAGCGTCAAATCATACTCATTCACCCCGCTGTCCTCGTCAAAATAATTTTCCCAGATAAAACTGCCCTCTTCCCGGCTTTCGCTGATGGTATTCTCTCCCAAAAGTTCCTTATATTTATATAAGGTGTTCAAATCAAAGATAAAAATTCCTCCGGGGTCTAAATAATTATTCACAAGACGGAACACTTGCAGCAGTTCTTCTTCCTGCAGGATATAATTCATCGAGTCGCAGATACTCACCACTCCACGCACCGTCCCATAAAGCTCAAACTCCCGCATATCCTGAAGCAGATACAAAATCGGCGGATTTTCTCCAACAGAAACCTCTTCTTCCTCATACTCCGCCGCCCTGGCAATCTCTAACATTTCCTCCGAGTTATCCACCCCAATCATATCAAAGCCCGCCTCTTTCAACAGCCGTGTCAGCTTCCCTGTCCCACAGCCCAAATCCAAAAGCAGCCCGCCCTCTATTCCGTATTCCTTTAAAAGACCCGTAATATAAACACACCATTCCTCATAAGGAACATTGTCCATAAACAAGTCATAAACCTCCGCAAAACTACTGTAAGCCTCCACGTTCCTCCCACTTTCCGTTCATGACACTTTTTCTCGTTATTAACATTGTTATACTATCAATTTTCAGGCGGAAAATCAAGAAGTTAGTTTCCCGCCAGGTTTCGGAGTTGACTTTTATGCCATGAAAAAATATAATTATAAGCATAAAAGTCAACAAAAAGAAAGGGAACGATTTTGGGAGCAACTGAAGAAATTATTAAGATGGCAAAAGAGAATCATGGTACAGTTACTACCGCAATGGTAGTTGCAGCAGGTATCTCTCGTGGAAATATCAAATATCTTGTTGATAAGGGAATGATCGAAAAGTCAGCAAGAGGTGTTTATATTTTGCCGGAGGTTTGGGATGATGAGATTTTTAATTTGCAGAGTCGATTTAAAAGAGGAATCTATTCTCATGAAACAGCATTGTTTCTTTGGGATTTAACCAATAGGACACCGAATCGATATCAGATGACTTTTCCTGCCAATTATAATTTGACAAAGCCAAAAGAAGAAAACATTCGATGTGTGCAATGCAACAAAGCATTGTACGATTTAGGAGTGTCAGAAGTGATTACGCCGGGAGGAAATACAGTAAAGGCTTATAGTGTGGAACGAACACTCTGTGATATTTTGCGCCCTCATAGTCATGTGGATATTCAGATAGTGACGGAGGCTTTCAAGCGTTATGCAATCAGACCGGATAAAAATATTCCTGTTTTGTCAGAGTATGCAAAAACCTTAAAGGTAGAGAAAAAACTCAGAGCATATCTGGAGGTGTTGTTATGAAAAATGCGATGCAGCTAAAAGCGATTATTAAAAATCTTGCAAAAGAAAAGCATATATCCGCACAGCTAGTCATGCAGAATTTTATGTTGGAGAGATTGCTGGAACGAATATCGAATAGAAGAATGAGAAACACTCTCACCGAAAGGCGCCTTTCATCAAATTTCCAAAAACTATTGTATAAGTCCACAGAAGCGAATATAATATTACTGTTCTTAGACATAGAAGTACCAAAAAGAAAGCCAAGGTTTCACATATGCCCGAAAATTACGACCATTATATATCCAAAAACATCAAAGCCTTTTACAAACGCAGACTATTCGCCCCCATCGCCTACCTGTTTCTTTTGCTGGTGCTGTGGTATGCTCTCTCCCTTTCCGTGCTGCTTTCCCCCGCACACCTTTCCCAGAAGGAATCCTTAGAGACCGCCTACCGCAGCCATACGGAATATGTCAGCACCACCCTGAAAGACCTGAAATTTTCCGGCTACACCACCACGCTGCTGGGACAGACCACCGGATATTTTTACTACACCACCCGTGCCGGTGAATGTATTATCGTGCTGCTCTCCCCAAGTACCAGCGAAGAGGGTCTTCCCTCCATTGACGAGGTTACCATTCAGGGAAAAATCATCAACGGCGGAGAAAGCTACAACACGCTTCTGACCAACCTCTCCACCGATTTAAACTGGACGGAAAACGGAATCCGCAATAAGGTTTCCCGCTATTACATCAGCGAACCCGGTTTCCACAAGCTTGGAAACTACCTGATGTTTGCAGCGATTTTCGCCACCGGAGGCTATGCGCTGTTATGTGTCATACTCTCCGCCCTTTATATTTTTTTCCCGACGTTCTCTCCTGCCTGTCAGGATTTAGCGCTGTTTGGGAACCCGAAAAAGCTCTTAGAGCAGGCGGAGGAAGAGCTCGCAACACTGCCCCAGCTTGCCACGGAGGACATGTTTATCACGGAGCATTTTTTCATTGAAACCTCCGTTTATGGAAATGCCATCGTCCCCATCAATGAAATTATCTGGATTTACAAGTATTCCACCCTGCATAAGTTTTTCTGGTACCATTTCAGCATTTCCTACACACTGCATATCAGTGCCAACAAGCACCTGTATATCCAGTGCCCGAAAAATATCAAGTCGGATATCGACGGTATCATCGACTATCTGGCGGAGGCAAACCACAATATACTGGTGGGCTTCAGCGAGGAAAACCGTCTAAAAGTACAGAAAATCCAGGGAACGCCCATGCACTTTGAAAAATTTATCGCTTTTTTAAATAAGAGAATCTAAACGGACAGGTTCCCCACAAAATATGGAGAACCTGTCCGTTTTTTCTGTAAAAGCCGCCGTATTCCCATGGGTGCAGCTTTCCATACCTTATCCTTCCCGGCATTTACCTGCAGGAAGTGCTGATGGATTCAATGGCGACCGCTCCGCCCCGCACCACCTCAATGCGTTGGAATTTGGATTTCAACAGGGCAATCAGCTCGTTGTTGCGCCGCTCCGTCAGCTTGCACTCTAACAATACGCTGTCGTTTCCGATATCTGCCACCTGCACGTTAAATACCTGTGCAATCT
>JAGAIK010000244.1 GCA_017626625.1 Roseburia sp. | reverse complement strand
TAATGAAGCAAAGAGACTTAATCAAAAAACTTGAGGCGGCAGGATTTGAGTTTAAAAGACATGGTGGAAACCACGACATATATGTAAGGGGGTTAGACGAAGAGCAAATTCCCCGGCATAAGGAAGTGGAAGAAAAACTGGCGAAAGCAATTATAAGGAAATGGGGATTGTAAAATTCCCGGACCTTATTACTATAGAATAAAAGATGGAGGTTAATAAGATGAAGAGCGTATATCCAGTAATATTTACAAGGTTGAACGATGAAAAAGATACGGTGTTGATTGAAGTACCGGATTTGGATATTTTAACAGAAGGATTTGGAATGGTAGATGCAGTCGATATGGCAAGAGATGCAATCGGATTAAAAGGAATTTGTTATGAAGATGATGGCAGAGAACTTCCAGTACCTAGCTTAATGGGGGATATTGATGTGTCAAAAGGAACTTTTGCAGAAGATGGACAGGGTTGCTTGTCATTGGTCGATATTGATTTTACAGAATATCGTCGAAAGATTGATAATAAGACTGTGAGAAGAAATGTGACGCTTCCGAATTGGTTAAATCAAGAAGCGGAGAAAGCACATATTAATGTGTCCCGGGTGTTACAAGAGGCGCTTATGATGAAACTGGGCGTTTCAAGATAACATGTGACCGAATAGATGTTCTTCTTTTGGAGGTGAGAGCGTGGCAGGATATGATGGTGAAGTCGGGATAATTACAAAAATTGATACGGCAGATGCGAGTCCGCAGCTTATGACATTGTAAAATCATATGAATAAGACTGCTCAGAAAATGGATGGCATTACGGAAAAAATGGCAGAGCTAAAAAATGCCAAGGTGGGGGATGCTGCGGAGTGGAAGAAACTACAGAAGGAGATTCAGTGCCGAACGTGAACATGAAAATATATAGTCAATTTTTGGAGGCTGGAATAGACAGAATGGGGTGCTGAAAGTCCTTTCTTTTAGCGGTTTTTAAAATTTGGTATGAGTTCGAATCCCCGATGTCTCATTAATGCGAAAAGAGTCGTGTTCCAATGGAGACGGCTCTTTTTACGTGTAACTGGAAGTGTTGAAACATCAGCACTTCCGATTTTTTATCAAAAAATAGGGAAGGAACATGACGGACAAATAAAACCACAAAAAGACAAGATAAAAAATCCACGTTCCATTAAGATAGACTTGTAAGGAAGGAGGGAGCCTGATGGAATGGACAGAAAGCCTGCGAAAGGCAATCCACTATATGGAGACACATCTCTTAGAGGACATCCGGACAGAGGATGTGGCGGAAGAAGTGCACATTTCGCCTTTTTATCTTCAAAAGGGGTTCTCGATAGTGACAGGCTATTCCATAGCGGAGTATCTGCGTAACAGGCGGCTGTATCTGGCGGCTTTGGACATCGTTGCAGGAAGGGAAAAAGTCATTGAGCTTGCCTATAAATATGGCTACGAGACACCGGAAAGCTTTACAAAAGCCTTTACCCGGTTTCATGGGGTATCTCCGGTGCAGATAAAAAAGGATACCAAGAAAATCAGACCCTTTCTTCCTTTAAAAATCAGGTTAGAGGTAAAAGGAGGAACGGATATGGATGTAACGGTAGAAAAAAAGAAAGGTTTTCAGGTGATAGGATTTGAACGGGTATTTTCTGCGGAGGATTCTTATCAGAAAATACCGGAGTTTTGGGCAGAGTATCGCGTGAAATACGGGGCTCTCTGGGAGAAAGAAAAACAGCCGGAAAATGCGGTGGAGGAAACGGTGGTAAAATGCGGCATCGGTGAGTATGGCATCTGCATTGATGATTTAGGGGAAAAGGCAGAAGAAGGAAAAACAGCTTCCTGTGGGAAATTCCGCTATCTGATTGCAGGCATTTATACAGGAGGGGAAGTCCCGGAGGGCATGAGCGTCTATGAACTGCCGGAGATGGAATGGGCGTGTTTCCGCTGCGTAGGAGCTATGCCCGGAGCGTTACAGTCGGTCAATACGCAGATATTTAAGGAATGGCTGCCGGGAAATTCCGAATATGAGGTTGCCAGATATGTGAATGTGGAGTGGTATTCTAAGGGGGATATGACCTCTAATGACTATGAGAGCGCTATCTGGCTGCCCGTAAAAAAGTTGCCCGGTAAAACCTGTTTTTAGCCTGAAAATAAAGTGCTTTCTTATCCCGTCCCGCCGTGTTATAATATAGGAAATAAGACTTAGGTTACAGGGGAGAGGGACAGGAGGACATATATGAAGGCAAAAAGGGTGGCATTGAATGCCGAGGTAGAAAAATATGAAGTGGGAAAGGGTTTAGAGGACGGATTCGAGCTTTGGTCGGATGTGGTGACAAAGGGCTGGATTGTGACGGATACCCTGGTAAAGGTAGAACGGGAAAAGGGAAAAATCTTTTGCCCCTTCATCATGACAAGAAGAGGAAGAACCTTTATCGGAAACGGCGATTACATCATTATAGACGAGGACGGTACGAAACAGGTGTGCGGGGAAGATAAAATCTGGTCCCGCTATGAAAAAACAGAATAAGTAAGGAGTAAGAGCCCCTCTGGAGGAAAATTTTTGAAAAAATAACCCCCAGGGGGGCTTGTGACTGTACCAGAGCTTTGCTAAGATGGGGTCAGACGAAAGAAAGGTGGGACTTTATTATGCACATGGCAGATGCTCTGGTCGTACCAGCAGTGGCGGCGACGATGTATGCCTGTTCGGCAGCGGCGGGAGGATATTCCGTAAGGAGAGTACGGTTAGAAAATGAACCTAAAAAAATCCCGGTAATGGGTGTGATGGGGGCATTTGTATTTGCAGCCCAGATGATTAATTTTACCATTCCGGGCACAGGCTCTTCCGGACATTTGTGCGGAGGAATGCTGCTGTCGGCGTTGTTAGGACCCTATGCAGGTTTCCTTACGATGATAGGCGTATTGCTGATACAATGTCTGCTTTTTGCGGACGGCGGGCTGTTGGCATTGGGCTGTAATATCTGGAATATGGCGTTTTACGGCTGCTTTATCGGAGCTCTTTGCATCTGGAAACCTATGATGAAGCGGGGCGTTTCCAAGGGAAAAATTATCGGAGCGTCCATTTTAGGCTGTGTAATAACCTTACAGTTGGGAGCTTTTTCCGTAGTTTTGGAAACTTGGGCTTCCGATATTACAGAGCTTCCCATCCGTACTTTTATTGCTGCAATGCAGCCAATCCACCTGGCAATCGGTCTGGTGGAAGGCTTGATTACGGCAGCGGTTCTCTGCTTTGTGCAGGAGGCAAGACCGGAGCTGCTCTGGGGCGTTGCGGAAGAGAAAAAAGAAGGAAGGTTTTCGTTCAAACATACACTGGCGGTACTTGGAGTTTTAACCGTACTTATCGGCGGCGGGCTGTCCCTTTTTGCCTCAGCCAATCCCGACGGACTGGAGTGGTCTATGGAAAAAGTGGCAGGAACGGCAGAGTTAGAGGCGTCAGGCAGTGTATATGAAAAAGCGGCAGGTATTCAGGAGGCAACGGCTTTATTGCCGGATTACGGCTTTAAAAATTCCGGCAGCATGGCAGGGACCTCATTTTCCGGAATTGTCGGGGCTCTTGTGGTAGTTTTTGTATGTGTGGGCTGTTGTTATCTGTTTAAGTTTTTCAAAAAGAATAGGAAACATGAGTAAAATTAATCAGGCGATTTATGAAATCCGGAGTTTAGATACGCTGGCAAATGAAAACCGGTGGGTGAACAGGCTTCATCCGCTGGTGAAGCTCTGGGTGACAATTTTATACATTGGCATTACAGTATCTTTTCCGAAGTATAACCTGAGCGGTCTGCTTGTTATGGCAGTCTATCCGGTTATACTTTTTGTTGTGGGGGAAATTTCCTTCAAAGACAGTGTCAGAAGACTTTGGCTGGTGCTTCCGCTGGTCTGTGTGGTGGGGATTTTTAATCCGTTGTTTGACAAGGACACTGTGGCATATTTTGGAAGTCTGGCGGTTTCCGGCGGCGTGATTTCTATGATAACGCTGATGCTGAAGGGAATATTTACAGTGCTGGCAGGTTATTTGCTGATTGCCTCCACCACCATCGAAAAAATCTGCTATGCCCTGCGGCTGTTACATCTGCCAAAGCTGTTTGTGACCCAGATACTGCTGATTTACCGCTATCTTTCCGTTTTGCTGGCGGAGGCGAACCGCATGACCCAGGCATATGCCCTGAGGGCGCCGGGACAAAAGGGAGTGCATTTTAAAGTCTGGGGCTCGCTGGCAGGGCAGCTTTTGCTGCGGAGCATGGACCGGGCGGAGGAGCTTTATGAAAGCATGTGCCTCAGGGGATATCAGGGAGAATTTTATTATGGTAGCAGGATAAAACTGCGGGCGGCGGATATGGGCTATCTGTCAGCGTGGACTGCCGCATTTCTGGTGCTGAGGTTCTTTCCGGTGATAGATGTCATAGGCAGAATTTTTGTGGGGTGATGGGGATTTATGGTGGCTATCCACAGGTCGTATGGAAGAGCTAGACGGAAATTTTGCGGGACAGAGTGAGGTTATGACGGAAATTTTAGGAAAGAAATTGAGAAAAGGAGCGGTTTTATGAGCCATATTCATATTTGTGTGGAGCATTTGAATTTTTCCTATGAAAAAAAGCAGCCCGTATTGCAGGACATTTCCCTTTTTGCGGGGGAGCAGGAGTCTGTGGGCATTATTGTCGCTAACGGAGTGGGAAAATCAACCCTGTTAAAGCTGCTTGTGGGGCTGAATTTGAATTTTGAGGGCAGCATTCGGGTGGAGGATATTCCCCTGGAAAAGCAGACGCTGCCAAAAATCCGGGAAAGGATGGGATATGTATTCCAGGATGCGGACAGCCAGCTTTTTATGCCGAATGTCTATGAGGATGTGGCATTTGCTCCGAGAAATTACGGGCTGCCGGAGGAAGAGGTGGAAAGACGGACGGAGGCGGCGCTTGCTGCTGTCCATATTGAATATTTGCGGGAGAAGCCCATTTACAAGCTTTCCGGAGGGGAGAAAAAGATGGTTTCCATTGCCACAATTTTGTCCATGACGCCGGACATTATTCTGATGGACGAGCCTTCCGTGGCGTTAGACCCGAAAAACAGAAGGAATTTGATACGGCTTTTGAATGAATTTTCCCATCTGAAAATCATCGCTTCACACGATTTGGATTTTATCTGGGATACCTGTCAGAGGACGGTTTTGATGGCGGAGGGGAAAATTATCCGGGACGGAAAGACGGAGGATATCCTGCGGGATGGGGAACTGTTGGAGGCATACGGTTTAGAACTGCCGCTGTCGCTTTATGAGAAGAGATAAGAATTTGCAGGGAAAGGATGAAAAATGCTTGCAAATTCGGGGGCGCTACGTTATAATTGCAACGTGGCTGTAACGGACACAGAAAAAGCGGGTATGGCGGAATTGGCAGACGCGCCAGATTTAGGTTCTGGTGGGAGACCGTGCAGGTTCAAATCCTGTTACCCGCATAAAATAAGGGCTTTTGAGATACTTAGGTATTTCAGAAGCCCTTATTTTTTGCATTTGACAGCAATTATGACAGCAACGGGAAAACTTTTTCACTTGAATATTTTGGTAGAAACAAGTACTATAAGAAAAAGAAGAATATGTAAAAATATCCGGAAAAACGATGAAAAGAATGGAGAGATGAGCGATGAAAAATGTTTGGAAAAGACTGGTGGTATTCGGGCTAATTTTGATACTTTGTATGACGTCCATAACTACTACGCAGGCGAAAAAGAAAGTGAAAAGCAAATCTATATCACTAGAAGCAACGGAAGTAACTTTGAGTGTAGGTGATATTGCAACATTACATGCTAACATGAAACCGACAAATTCGACCGATACTATTACGTGGTCAAGCAGCAACAAAAAAGTTGCCGGTGTAAATAAGTATGGGGTTGTCACAGCTTTAGAAGAAGGCAGTGCCATGATTACCGCGAGGACAACAAGCAAAAAAACTGCAAAATGTAAAGTTATAGTGAAAAAGTATTTGTCAGAATCGGAAATAACAAAATTAATAGAGGATAAGTGTCTTGCAGAAGAAAGCATAAAGAACCTGATTCAGAATAATTCTTTGTCAGAAGAAAATATTATTGCGTTAATAAAGCAGAATAGCATAGATGAAGAAACGGTAAAGGAATTAATAAAACAAAATAGTATAGATGAAGAAACAGTAAAAGAGTTAATAAAACAAAATACGTTATCGGAAGAGGAAGTAAAGCAAATAGTAGCAGAAAATGGTACGGGCACAAGCGATGTGGAAAATTGGGAAGATGGTACAGAATTAAAATTATATGAGCATCAACAATTTCCAATCACATTGAGTAATTATAAAAATGAAGAAGTTACGCTTACGAATATAACTGTAAAAAAATATCATATGAATGAATTTATAAATGGAAAATACTGTATTTATAGATATCAAATAGATATGGATGGAGTGACCAATGTTAATTTTAATGATGGAAATTACATTTGCCCTAGAATAGGTTGTTTTTCGAAGAAAATAGGGGCGAGTTCCGCATATGGATACACAATTTATCCTGATAGTTCTCAATGCCAATGTGAATACAATTCTGATACAGGCGAATTTCATGCCAGCAGTCAGGTATACAATTGGACTACGGATTTTGACACCTTCTATGTAAGTAATGTGGAAATTGGCAACAAGAATGATTGATGCTGCAAAGATGGGCTGGCTGGGAAAATTAAGATTTTAAAAATTTCATTGGAGCGAACGGCAGACAGATGACAACGATATTGTCACAAATTCTACAGTCTGGTAGGAAGTGCCTACTTGACACCATACTTTATAACTGGTATTTTAAAGAAAGAACGTAAATCATACAGTGTTACAATGAAGATATCAAAACTCTTCATTCCAATAAAATATGGCAGAAAAATGCCGGAAGACAATATAGAAAAATGAAAAAATCAAAGAAAGTAATAGCAGCTCTTTTGGTCATGTCCGTTGTTTTAGGCGGCGCAGGTTTTGGGGCAATCAGCCAGGCGAAAGCCCAGCAGACCGAAGCGGGACAGGAAACAACCTCTGAAACAGCAGTTTTCCTGCAGGAGGAGCCGGAAACAGAGACGGAGCCGGAGAGCGAAACAGCAGCACAGACAACAGAATATGAAGAGGACACGGAACCGGCAGGGGAAGATATGGCAGAGACGGAAATCGCGGAAGAAAGTTCGGAGACTTCCCGACAGCCAGAAGAACAGCCGGAGGTTTCGGATATCGTGCAGGAGCCGGAGACGGAAGAGGAGCCTGTTCCGCTGACGGGAGTGGAAGAGTATGGGTATCAGTATGATACAGGGTACATATTCATGGGAGATTCCCGCATTTACCTGATGAATGAGGACTGCAACATAGGGGCGCCCGGCAACTTCTTTGCGGTCTGCTGTCCCGGTATCGGTTATGACTGGATGATGGAAACGGGACTGCCGAAAATAAAAAATATCCAGAGTGTTCATTCAGAGATAAAAAACTGGGTGGTGGTCAGTGCACTTGGCATCAACGATATGCAAAACGTGAATAAATACATCAGTGCTTACCGGAAACTGTCTAAATCCGTAGACCTCTGGCTTGTGTCCATCAATCCTACCGTAGGAAGGACAGAGGCACAGTACAACAATGTATGTATCGAGGCATTTAACCGGAGAATCAGAAAAATTTCCGGTATCACCTATATCAACAGTTATGATTATCTGACCCAAAAGGGATATGATACCAAAGACGGTCTCCATTATACCGAGGCATCAAACTGGGATATTTACAGTTACATATTAAACAGCCTTCTGGTGGGGAGAAACTGCGCCCCGGCGGCGGATACTGACGCAAAGCAGCTCGCACAGTCCTTAGAGGAGGAACTGAGCCGGGCAAATTATTAAAAATATCACAGGGTTTTCCACTCATCCTTCCGGGCTGTCCACTGGTCGTTCATCCAGTCGACAGCCTGTTGTTTTCCCTCCGGGGTGAAGGGGAAGGTGGCGGAGGTTTTTAAGGCATCCTCTGTCGAAGCGAAGTTATAGGGACCGGGCCAGATGTGGACGAGAAAGACGTCTGTCTCATGTTCGGTGCTTTTCTGCACCAGGTAGCGCATTCCTTTATAACTGCCGGTAAACTTTTCTTTTTTGTAAAAATTCATGTTCAAAATATCTTCACTGGTTATCATGGAAAAATCCTTTCTGCAAACATCACAAAAACATATTTTTTATTTATGGAAAGAGTATAACACAAAAGGAGCCGTCCATAAATGACAGGATTCTATCATTCACAGAAATTGAACTGGAAAAATATACAAAATCCGCAAAAAATTTTAAGAAACATAAAATGTAAAAATATGCAAATATTCCCCTGATAAGATGAATAAAAACCGGGACAAAACCGGGAAAAATCAGGGAAAAATGTTATAATTATACTGCTTTCTGATACGGAGGACCTATTGACAAATTTCACTTCGCATGTATAATAAAGTACATGTTGTTTGCGGACAACATACAACTGTTTTTTGAAGTGCAATAGGCAAAGGGGTCTGTTGGCACTTTTTTTTGCTTACACGAAAAAAGTTTAGCGTGATAACGTGTTGCATTGATAACAAATCGCAGAAAAAAACAGTGAAAATCCCGTTATAAACGCAATCGGGCGTTTATATAAATAATTTTCTAATAAGGAGGAAATATTATGAAAAAGAAAGTGATTTCCCTTTTCTTAGTTGGCGCTATGACTGCCGGAATGGTAGCCGGATGCGGTAACTCAGGAAACGGCGGTAATGCTGCTGCGGGAAACAATGGCGGTGCTGCTGATACTGATACTGACAATACAGTAGAAGCAACAGAGACTGCAGACGAAGAGAGTACTTTTGATGGTACCTACAGCAACAAACAGGTGATTCTTGGCGAGAGCTCCGAGACAAGTGGAGACATCACACCATACTGGGCTAACGGTGCATCCGATTTTGATGCGTTCCATTTAGTTGCTCAGGGTATGGAGCCAATCGTAAGAGACCAGACCGGTAAATGGATTGAGAACCCAACCGTACTTGAGAGCCTTGAGTCAACCGACAATGAGGACGGAAGTAAAACTTATACAATTACCATTAAAGACGGTTTAAAATTCTCTGACGGTTCACCGGTTACAGCAGAAAACTATGTATTTACCAATATGCTCTGTGCAAGTAATGAGTTCTTAACAGACTTAGAGGCTTCTGAGGCTTCTTCCGGTTATTATCAGTATTATAAAGGTTTTAATGCTTATTCTTCCGGTGAGAGCGATACCTTTGAAGGTGTTCACTTAATTGATGAGAAAACATATTCTATTACGATTGATTCTGCATATGTACCATATTACTATGGTCAGGCATTATTAAATACCAATCCTGAATCCATGGCACTTTGGGTACCGGAAGATGTAACGATGGAAGAGACAGAGAACGGTGTAAAATTCTCTGACAACTATACCGCAGAGTACATCGGCGATAAAGTAGATGAAGCAAGATGGAATTACAATATTAACTCCGGTGCATATATGCTGACTGCTTATGATGAGAACTCCTATACCTACACTCTGACAAAGAACCCGAATTTCCCGGGTAACTTTGAGGGACAGACAGCAAATATCGAGACAGTTCTTGTAAAATATACACCGCAGGATACCATG
>JAGAIK010000243.1 GCA_017626625.1 Roseburia sp. | reverse complement strand
TTACGGGGCAGTGCAATGAAACAGGGTGGTATCGCATTGAGTTTGACGGAAACACAGCATATGTGAGCGACAGCTACTTAGTGGATAATAAGATTGAAACACAGACGGAAAGCACCGCAGGTACGACAGCTTCTGATACAAGCGCAACAGCTTCAAGCAGTAGCAGCGGAGAATGCCCGTATCCTTTGTACACAGTCATTGATGAAGGTGGTGACAACGTATATTTTTATTGCTTATCAGACGGTGTAAACCATGTTGGTGCAATGCCCGGTTATTGGGATGCGTTTAATACCTGCATTGCTATTTTAAATGAAAGGCATGGCGGTAATGATACCGGAGCCATGTCTGATGCAGAGAAGACAGACTATTATGTTGACGGAATGAGAGTTATAAAACAGATGCCTATTTCATTCTAGCGGAATAAGGCATAGGTAATATTGAGTTTAAAGAAAGATGAGGAAAAGGCTATGAAAAGAAAAATGACAGCTTTATTGACCGTTGTTCTTATGCTTGCCATGCTGGCAGGCTGTGGAGACAGCACGCAGACAACAGATACAGCAAATGAAAACGAGACTAAAACAGAAAGTACAAGCAGTGAAGTGGAAAAGGCTGAAGAGGTTGAAGAAGTCAAAGAAGAGGACACGACAGAACCCGTTGAAGTAAAAACAATGTCGGTTTATTCAATGTTAGCACGTCTGTTGGATGATTCAGATGCAAACGAAGTAACTCCGCAATGCGTAGTATTATATGTCGCAAAAATGCCAAAGGAAAACGATAATGGAGTTGATGAAACAACCCAGTTTGAAATGGTTAAGTATATGGGGAATTATTTCCCTACTGTCACGGGATATATAGCTGATTATACAACGGAAAACATTGATGGTAATGTTTCATATATAGCAGACGAATCAACTAAGCGGTATACTGTGACTCTTGGCGAAGTTGATTTGAATACGCAAAGGCTGTTTAGCGATATGAAATATGATTTGTCATGCTATGGTCGTTCAAAATTCAGTTTACAGACATCTGAAACAGGTGAGACGTTAGGAGAGATTTTTGGCGTTGAGAGGACAGTTGATGAAACAGGAAATGAAAGTTCTGGTTATATGCTTGATACAGTAATCTATTTTGGAAGAGATATTGAAAGAATCCAAATGAATGGAAAGAGCTTTGTGCTGTTCAGAGCGGTTGTGACAGAAACAGATGGGGAATACGTTTATTATACAGCTATTGAGGATAACGCTGAAACAACAGATAGCGAAATAGTGTTAGATGAGGTCGGGAACGATTATGGCATTTTTGAAAATGCCATAGTAATAGACAGTGTTATTCAGTAAAGACAGCACAAAAAAGAGTTGGCATTGCTTTGTCGGGAAGCGGTCGGTTCTGCACCAGAGAGACCATGGAGACGGATACCATTGACATCAAGAATGTTTTGATTGATTTCTTTTACGTTCCTTGCGGAACGGTTATTTTAAGATGATGCTTGTACCAATATGGCAAGGCGGGGAATGAATGTTAAGGTTCTCCAATACCTCATGGGGCATAGTGACAGTTCTATCACTTTATAAAAACACAGTTTATAAAGATTTTAGCCCCCCGCAACCCCGCTAAAATCAAGAGGTTGCAAAAATTATCAGAAAATTTTAGCACTCACCTCTTGACAGTGCTAACAAAACGTGCTATAACTCAGTTAAACAGAAAAAATCGGTTTCAAACCATATGCCACATGAATTTTTGCAAAACTGCATATCTTACATTCATGCGGTACAGCTTTGAAACCCACCGATAGAGCAAGAGGGAGGTACGCTTATGAACATTCAGAAATTTACCCAGAAATCCGTAGAAGCCATCAATGACTGTGAAAAGCTTGCCTACGAATACGGCAATCAGGAAATCGAGCAGGAGCATCTGCTGGTAGCTTTGCTGCAGCAGGAGGACGGTCTGATTTTAAAACTGATTGAGAAAATGGAAATCCAGAAGGAACATTTTATCGACAATGCCAAACGCCATTTGGCAGCCCGGGTCAAGGTGTCCGGCGGTCAGGTGTTCGTGGGACAGGATTTGAATAAGGTATTGATTCACGCAGAGGACGAGGCAAAGCAGATGGGGGATGAATACGTTTCCGTGGAGCATTTGTTCCTCTGCCTGTTAAAATACCCCAACAAGGCATTAAAAGAAATCTTCAAAGAATACGGAATCACCAGAGAGCGTTTCTTACAGGCATTGTCCACCGTAAGGGGCAATCAGCGGGTGACCTCCGATAATCCGGAGGCAACCTACGACACCCTGGAAAAATACGGTTATGATATGGTGGAGCGGGCGAAAAACCAGAAGTTAGACCCTGTCATCGGACGTGACGCGGAAATCAGAAATGTAGTCCGTATCTTATCCCGGAAAACCAAAAACAATCCGGTGTTAATCGGTGAGCCGGGTGTCGGTAAAACCGCCGTTGTAGAAGGTCTGGCGCAGAGGATTGTCCGGGGAGATGTGCCGGAGGGGC
>JAGAIK010000242.1 GCA_017626625.1 Roseburia sp. | reverse complement strand
ACTCCTGCTAGCTGCGGTCTGTGGATTTTCCACAGCAAAAGTACTGGCAAAGGTAAACCCAACAGCACAGAATAAGGTAGGAAAAACAAACAGCGAATATCTGATAGGTACGGCAAAAGAATCAGAAGTCGGCAGATATCAGCTTAAAATGACGGGAAACGTAAGCTACTATACCACATGGAACCCACCCTGGACGGACTTAGGAGGTCTTTTGGATACGCTGGGGGATTCCGCTCCGTCAAGAGATGAGATTTTAAACTACTACAGCTATCCGACAGGAGGAAATAAAGACGTTATCTACCAGAACCCACTGAAAATTAAAAATTACCCCTATGGAAATGGGGGAAAACAGACCTATACAACGATTTCATACAGTGGGAGCGGTGTGAAGAAAAATACAACCACCTTTGACCCGTCAAAAATCAAGGCAAACAGTTCCACGGCAAACCTTGACTTAAGCGGCGGTTCGGCTTACAAGGCATATCTACTATGGTATGTCAGAGACGACAATAACGAGCTTGGCTTTGCCAACAAGAGTGTGGATTTGTATTATGACGGAAAAAATAAAAAATCCGTAACAGCGGAAAAAGCGTGCATAGACATAAGAGAGGCGGAGCGTGTTACGAGTTTTGATACAGAGGGGAAAGAGGTATTATCGACACAGGAAACCAATTCCTATCTGTGTATGGCGGCAGATGTGACAAGTTATGTAAAAGAGCATGGCTCCGGAACTTACGGTGTTGCCAATCTTCCTTACTGGTATCAGACCAAAGATACCCCCAATGGAGGTGCGTCCATAGGAGCATGGCAGCTTGTCGTTGTGGCAGAAAAAGAAAGCTGGGACGTAAGAGCTGTTGCTGTAAAAATGGGGAGCACCTTTATGGGAACCGGCTCTTCCGGCGAATATAGTGAAACAGTGAAGTCTTCTCTGCGGTCAAAGAAAAATTCTGAAGGACAGATATTTATATCTGGCTTATATGGAAATAACGGAGTAAATACAACGGTTCAAGCGACAAGTAACAATGGGGACGATATTTATTCAAGCTACCTGCCTGCAGGCACGATAAACGGCATTTACCCAGTGGGAAGCTCGGCTACAGTGAAGTCCAGTTTCTTTTCGGCTGTTAATGAAATTAGTGACATGGGAACACAAAACACGAAATATACCCTGAAGGTAAATAAAACCACCTCATGGGACACCTATTTCTGTCTCGGCATGTCCGTTGCTGTGGACATTCCCACGTTTAAAGTTGACCAGCAAACCACCTATAATGCAGTGGATAAGACAGTAACGGTGACAGGAACAAAAATAAACAATACAGAAAATTCCGACCCGAAGATTTACGATGGAAGACTGGTGGTGAACCTGGACAGTAACCTGACCAATGCGACAAACATATCTTTTGCCGTAAAGAATGCTGCAGGTACGCTTCTTCAATCCGGCAGCGGCACCTACAACGCTTCTGACAACACCGTGACCTTTACTGGAATTAATTCGGCAACCAAGGGAGATGTGATTAGCTACAGCATTACCTGCAGCTTAAAAAGCCAGGGTATACTGGAAGTAAAAAACTCGGATTCGTTTTTTGGCAAGGTGCAGTACGGTACAGACAAGACGGGCATTGAAGTGCCCTTTAAAGAGGCAAATTCCCGTGCCGATATCATGGTCCATGTAACACTTGATTCCCAGGGTGCAAAGATAGACGGTGGAAATGTAACCTCTGAGGGAACAAAGGAATATTATATCCGGTACAGGTCAGGAAGCTTTTCGGATAGTGGTTTATCGACACCGATTTCCACGATTACGATACCAACAAAGAAACACTGTACTTTTTTGGGATACTACACGGCAGAGGACGGAGGCGGAACGCAGTGCATTGACCGAAATGGAACCATTCTGGATGCAGGAAAATCATTTATCAAAGATACAACACTATATGCGTACTGGTCACCGGCAGTTTTTACCATTACATTAGACGCACAGCGGTCAGACGGGGCGCTCACCAATGCGTCCTCACGTACAAAGGCAATCTATTCCAAGTATTATGTGGGACTCTTTGCAGATGCAAACTGTACCGTACAAATCAGCAGCGCAGTCCTGCCCACATCAAACGGAGAAACCTGTATCGGGTACTGGTCTGTGCCGGGCGGTTCGACGATGGGAGCAAATGCGGCACAGTATATTGAGAGTAACGGAAACCTTCTGCAGGGAGCTGGAACATTTGACTGTAAACTTATCACCAAAAATATGACCATTTATGCGGACTGGCAGTCGAAGAGCTACACCATCAACTGTAACGTAAATACAACAGAAGGAATTTTTGATTACGGCACAACGGTCTTTTATGAGGACTATGGAAAGAACTTTACGTTTACCCGGAAAAATACGGACGTGAATACCATGAATACCCAAACATTTTCCTTTAACGGCTCTGAAGGAAAGGCAGTTGGCAGCACGGATAAGGCGGACAGTTCAGGTGTGAATGGTTCTGTCCAGACTTTTGTTGCTCCGTATACCGGGTGGTATTATTTTGAAGTATGGGGAGCGCAGGGAGGCAAGGGCTACGGTACAGCCGGAGGAAACGGCGGGTACGCCGCAGGCTGGAAACGTCTGGCGCAGGGAGCAAAGGTTTACGTCTATGTTGGCGGAAGAGGCGGAAATACCACGAAAGTGGGTGGTTCCAAACCGGCTGACGGCGGAAGTGAGAACAAAGGCGCATGGCTTGGTTCGGGCGGCTATAATGGCGGAAAAGCCGGAGCGGGCTATTCAAACTGGTGGGGCGTTGGCGCCGGAGGCGGCTCAACTGACATCAGAATTGGAGGAAAAGACAAAGACTACAGGGTGATTGCCGGAGGCGGCGGAGGAGGCGGCGCCAGTACAACGGATAAAGCGGGAAAAGCAGCATCAAAGACCGGAGGAGCTGGCGGAAGCAAGGCATACTACTCCTTCCCGACGGCAGATGGCAAGTTTACCGGAGCGACTGTAAAACGGGAAACCGACTACGAGGACAAAAACGAGCTGAAAGGAAAATACTATGGTGACGGCGGCGGATATCCGGGCGGTTCGAGTACCGCAGGAAACAATACTTTCATCAAAACCGGTCAGGGCGGAGATAATTACAATGGCGGTGTCAGCGGCATCCCTTCGGAGTACGCAAACCTTGATAGCTGTAAGGATTTAACAAAAACAAAAAAATCCGGTGAAAAAACCGGGAACGGAAAAGCAGTCATCCATTATTTTAACTACAACGAAACACCGGGTGAGCAGACAACCAGTATCTATATCCCGGAAAGAAAGGATGGTTCTGCCTTTGCTGGATATTTTACACAGTCGACAGGCGGGGAGCAGGTGGTAGCGTCAAACGGCAGTATTGT
>JAGAIK010000241.1 GCA_017626625.1 Roseburia sp. | reverse complement strand
GTCACCGACTGAGAGCGCTGCTTGAAAGAGAAGATAACGGGAACACTCCGGAGCAGACTGGTTGAACCGGATATCTGGATACAGGATATGCCACAGTGGACAATCTACATTCCAAGATAGCCGCAAGTAGGTCAGTACGTGGGTGCGCGTTAAGCACATAGAGAGGAAAGATGAGAACACTCATTTTTCAATGCGGGTGGTACCGCGGGATCATACAGTAATCTCGCCCCGGAAAAGCGAAAGCTTTTCCGGGGCTTTTTGTTTGTCAGTTCCGACAGCAAAACAGAGGTTAAAATGCAAGAATGCCGATTTTGCATTCTTGCAATCGTACCGAGCCAATGGTCGGTACGATTTGATGTCGCCCCGCACCAAAAGGAATCCATCAGGATAAGAAAAGGAGTACAAACATGGAATTTATCACAGGCGTAAAAGAAAAGGACACATTAGAAATCAGCCAGTTGTTATCCGGCAGCTACGAGGGAAAAACCGTAAAGGTCAACGGAGCCGTTCATACCATCCGTGATATGGGCGAGGTGGCATTTGTGGTACTGCGTAAAAGAGAGGGGCTTCTTCAGTGTGTATTTGAAGAGGGAAAAACAAAATTTGACCTAAAAGATTTAAAAGAAGCATCCACCATCGAAGTGGAAGGTATCGTCAAAGCAGAAAACCGTGCACCGAACGGATTTGAAATCCGTCTCGACACCATCAAAGTGTTATCAGAGCCGGCAGCTCCCATGCCCCTTGCGATTTCCAAATGGAAATTAAACACCTCTTTAGAGGCTAACTTAAATAACCGTGCCATCGCCTTAAGAAATATCAGAGAGCGTGCAAAATTCAGAATACAGGAGGGCGTTGTCAGAGGCTTCCGCGATTTCTTATATAGCCAGGGCTTCACGGAAATCCACACCCCCAAGGTGGGAGCTAAAAGCGCCGAGGGCGGAGCAAACCTGTTCCGTTTAGAGTATTTCCACAGACCGGCGGTATTGCAGCAGAGCCCTCAGTTTTACAAACAGATGATGGTAGGTGTCTTTGACCGGGTATTTGAGACAGCGCCTGTGTTCCGTGCCGAGAAGCACAATACAAAACGCCATTTGAACGAATATACCAGCCTTGATTTCGAGATGGGCTACATTGATGGTTTTGAAGATATCATGGCAATGGAAACCGGATTTTTGCAGTACATGATTGCGCTGCTGAAAAAGGACTATGAGAAGGAATTAAACATTCTGAATGTGACCCTGCCGAAGGTGGATAAAATACCAACCGTCCGATTTGACGAGGCGAAGAAAAAGGTTTCTGAGAAATATAACAGACAGATAAGAAACCCCTACGATTTAGAGCCGGAGGAAGAGGCATTAATCGGACAGTATTTTAAGGAAGAGTGCGATGCGGATTTCGTATTTGTTACTCATTATCCTTCCAAGAAACGTCCTTTCTACGCCATGGATGACCCGGCGGACCCGACATACACCTTAAGCTTTGACTTACTGTACCAGGGGCTTGAAATCACCACCGGAGGACAGCGTATCCACGATTATCAGATGTTGATGGATAAAATCGAAAAACGGGGGATGGAATCCGAGGGAATGGAGCAGTACCTTGCAGTATTCAAACACGGAATGCCGCCCCACGGCGGACTTGGCATCGGCTTAGAGCGTCTCACCATGAAATTAATCGGCGAGGACAACGTGAGAGAAACAACACTGTTCCCACGTGATTTAAGCCGTTTAGAACCGTAAAGAGCCAAAACCGGAATAGGCTTAAATCACGTTGTGATTATAAGCCGCTTAGAACCGTAAACAGGAGAAACAAATGAATTTACAACAACAGCTTGAAAGTTACGTGCCCTGCAATGAACAGGAAGAAAAGGATAAAGAGTTAATGCTTTATTTACTAAAGACCTGCCCTGACATATTTACCAGAGAAAACCGGACAGCGCACTTTACCGCATCTTCCTGGCTTTTAAATAAAAAACATGACAAGGTACTTTTGATTTATCATAACATTTATCATTCCTGGGCATGGACCGGAGGACACGCAGACGGAGACGAGGATTTGCTTTCCGTGGCAAAGCGGGAGGCGATGGAGGAAACCGGGGTACAGGATATCCGGGAAATCGGTGACAACATCTATTCTCTGGAGGTACTGACGGTGGACGGACACGAAAAGCGGGGAGCCTATGTTTCCTCCCACCTGCATTTGAACGTCACCTATTTATTGGAGGCGGACGAGGAGGAAGTGCTGCGGGTGAAGCCGGATGAGAACAGCGGAGTGCGGTGGTTTCCCCTTGAGGAAGCAATAAAAACCGTCAGTGAACCGTGGATGGCAGAGCGGATTTACCGGAAATTAAATGCAAAATTAAAGTGAAATGAGGGAAAAAAGTGAAACATTTGGGAACAAAAACAATCGAGACAAAGCGTCTGATTTTAAGACCGTTTACATTGAATGACGCGGAACCCATGTACCGCAACTGGGCATCTGACCCGGAAGTAACGAAATATCTGACCTGGCCCACCCATGAGAGTGTGGAAGAAACGAAATCCGTTTTAAAGGACTGGATAGCAGAATATAAAAAGCCGGAGAAATATGAATGGTGCATTGAATTAAAGGAAATCGGCGAAGCCATCGGCAGTATGGGGGTGGTAAGTATCAACGAAAAAGTCGGCTCCATGCACATCGGCTACTGTATCAGCGAAGCATACTGGCACCAGGGAATTACCTCCGAGGCTTTGGCGGCAGTCATTGACTATCTGACGAAGGAAGTGGGGGCAAGAAGAATTGAGGCAAGGCATGACCCCAGAAATCCCTATTCCGGAAAAGTCATGGAAAAATGCGGTTTAAAATATGAAGGAACTCATTTGCAGGCAGACTGGAACAACTCCGGTATCTGCGACTGTGCATACTACGGACTGGTCATTGAGGACGCTGTGGTGGGGGAAGAAGAGGAAGAGGTTTACGTGGCTCCGAAAATGGAGAAGAAGGCAGGAGAGAAGAATATTATTTCCGATGAAACCATTGAATATGTCGGTATCCTTGCAAAATTAGAGTTAAGCGACGAGGAAAAAGAAAGCGCCAAAAAAGATATGGGCGAAATGTTAGATTATATTGATAAATTAAACGAGCTTGACACCACGGGAGTGGAACCCATGTCCCATGTATTCCCGGTTCACAATGTGTTCCGTGAAGATGTGGTGGTGAATGGAGACGGCAGCAAAGAAACTCTTGCAAATGCACCGGCAATGAAGGACGGCGGATTTAAAGTACCAAAGACCATAGCGTGAGAAGAATTTCTAATGCTCACAGCAATGGCTGTTTCGCAAAGAAATTCTATATCTCACGCCGAAGAATGCAAAAACAGCATTCTTCTCGTGAAACAGAAAGGAAATGACCATGAATTTAATGAGTTTAACTGCCGTAGAACTCGGCAGGAAAATAAAAGCAAAAGAAGTCACGGTGGAAGAGGCGGTGAGTGCCGCCTTAGATGCCATTGAGAAAAAAGAAGAAGCGGTGCACAGCTTTGTGACGGTGGACCGAGAGGGTGCCATGAAGCGGGCGAAGGAAGTGCAGCAGCTCATTGACGAGGGCAAATTAGACGGTCCCCTTGCCGGAGTTCCGGTGGCGATTAAGGACAATATGTGTACGAAGGATATGCTTACCACCTGTTCCTCAAAAATTCTGTATAACTTTGTACCCACCTACACGGCGGAGGCAGTGGTAAATTTAGAGAAAGCAGGGGCGGTGGTATTAGGAAAGACCAACATGGACGAATTTGCCATGGGAAGTACCACGGAGACCTCCGCTTTCGGAGAGACGAAAAATCCGTGGAATACAGAGCATGTGCCTGGCGGTTCTTCCGGCGGCTCCTGCGCGGCGGTGGCAGCGGAGGAATGCAGCTTTGCCCTTGGTTCCGATACCGGAGGCTCTATCCGCCAGCCCAGCTCTTTCTGCGGTGTGACCGGAATTAAGCCTACTTACGGAACCGTTTCCCGTTACGGACTGATTGCTTACGGTTCTTCCTTAGACCAGATAGGTCCGGTGGCAAAGGATGTGACAGACTGTGCCACGATTTTAGAGGCGATTTCTTCCTATGATAAAAAGGATTCCACCTCCGTCCAAAGAGAGGACTATGCCTTTACCGAGGCGCTTGTGGATGATGTAAAAGGAATGAAAATCGGCATTCCAAGAGACTACTTTGGAGAGGGCTTAGACCCGGAGGTAAAGGAGGCGGTGCTTTCCGCAGCCAAAGCCTTAGAGGCAAAGGGAGCCATCGTGGAAGAGTTTGATTTAAGTCTGGTGGAATATGCAATTCCTGCCTACTATGTTATCGCCTGTGCCGAGGCAAGTTCAAACCTGGCACGGTTTGATGGTGTGAAATACGGATACCGCACCAAAGAATATGACGGACTTCACAACATGTACAAAAAATCCCGTTCTGAAGGATTTGGAGCCGAGGCAAAGCGCCGTATCATGTTGGGTTCCTTCGTTTTAAGCAGCGGCTATTATGACGCATACTATTTGAAAGCGCTTCGCACCAAGGCATTGATTAAACAGGCGTTTGACAAAGCCTTTGCAAAATATGACGTGATTTTAGGTCCGGCAGCGCCCACCACCGCACCAAAATTAGGAGAGTCCCTAAGCGACCCCATTAAAATGTATCTTGGAGATATTTATACCATTTCCGTCAATCTGGCAGGACTGCCGGGAATTTCCTTACCCTGCGGAAAAGATAAGAACGGACTGCCCATCGGTTTGCAACTGATTGGGGACTGTTTCAAAGAGAAAAATATTATCCGTGCGGCATATGCCTTTGAACAGACGAGAGAGTACGAACACAGCCCGCTGGCAGGTGAATAAAATTTCAAAGTGCAGGTTTGTACCCGCGCAAATCTGCCGCATATCACTATAGTGCGGGCAAGAGGTAAAGGTTGAAAAATCATATATCGAAATTTTTCAACCCCAAGTTTGTGCGCACACGCCCAAACTTGAGATGCACGAAAGGCGTGTGCGCATGGAGGAAATTATGAGTAAAACATACGAAACAGTCATCGGACTTGAGGTCCATGTTGAATTAGCAACCAAAACAAAGATTTTCTGCGGCTGTTCCACTGCTTTTGGCGGAGCGCCTAACACCCACACCTGTCCGGTCTGTACCGGACTGCCGGGTTCTCTTCCGGTGTTAAACAAACAGGTGGTGGAATATGCTATGGCGGTAGGTCTTGCCACCAACTGCAAGATTACCCAGTACTGCAAATTTGACCGGAAAAATTATTTTTACCCGGATAACCCGCAGAACTACCAGATTTCCCAGTTATATCTTCCCATCTGCCGTGACGGCG
>JAGAIK010000240.1 GCA_017626625.1 Roseburia sp. | reverse complement strand
TTCCATTACCGACGGTCAGATTTACCTGGAAACAGAGATGTTCAACTCCGGTTTCCGTCCGGCAATCAACGCAGGTCTTTCCGTATCACGAGTAGGTGGTTCTGCACAGATTAAGGCAATGAAGAAAATCGCTGCGCCTATCCGTGTGGAGTTAGCGCAGTACCGTGAGCTGGCAGCCTTCTCACAGTTTGGTTCCGAGCTTGACGCCGATACCACGGAGAAATTGGCACAGGGTGAAAGAATCCGTGAAATGCTCAAACAGCCGCAGTACCAGCCGATGCCGGTGGAAAAACAGGTTATGATTATCTATGCGGCTACCAGAAAATATTTGCTGGATATTCCGGTTGCAGATATTCTTGCCTTTGAGAAAGCTCTCTTTGAGTATGTGGATACCAAATATCCGGAGATTCCGGAGGCAATCCGCACCGAAAAAGTCATGAGCGAGGAAATCGAGGCAAAACTGGTCAAAGCCATTGAAGAATGCAAAACCAATTTTATGAAATAAAAATCCGGTAGAAAGGCGGTGCTTAAATTATGGCGTCCATGAGGGACATAAAGAGAAGAAAAGGCAGCATACAGAGTACGCAGCAAATCACAAAAGCCATGAAGCTTGTTTCTACCGTAAAACTGCAGAAAGCCAAAAACAGGGCGGAACAGACGAATCCATATTCTGATTATATGTACCGGACTGTGACCTCCATGCTGGCAAAATCCGGCAATATCGACCATCCTTATTTAAAAAAGGGTGATTCCGATAAGAAAGCCGTGGTGGTGATTACTTCAAACCGTGGTCTTGCCGGAGGATATAATTCAAACATCACAAAACTGGTGATGGGAAGCGAAGATTTCTCCGCAGAGGATGCGGAAATCTATGCCATTGGAAGCAAGGGTCGTGAAACCTTAGAGCGCCGGGGATACAGTATAAAGGAGGACAACTCCTTTATCATCGAATCCCCGTCCTATGAGGATGCTGCAGCCCTTTGCAAAAAGATTTTAAAGGCATATACCGATGGGGAAATCAGTGAGATTTATCTTGCCTATACCCATTTTAAAAATACGGTAAGCCATGAGCCGACTTTAATTAAGCTTCTCCCGGTGGAGATTGATGAGGCGGATATGGAGGAAAGTGCAGCTTCCGCCAATGTGCTGATGAATTATGAGCCCAATGAGGAAGAAGCCCTTGACATGATTATCCCGAAATATGTCACCAGTTTATTCTATGGGGCGCTTGTTGAGGCGGTTGCCAGTGAGAATGGTGCGAGAATGCAGGCAATGGATTCTGCCACCAGCAATGCAGAAGAAATGATAAGTGATTTGACACTGAAATATAACAGAGCACGTCAGGGCTCTATCACACAGGAGCTGACGGAGATTATCGCCGGAGCTTCTGCCATCTCCTAGATAAGCAGTCTGGGAGCAGTCAGTGTCCTGGCTCATTGGTGTGGGCAATGAAGTAAGAAGGTTTGCCTGCTTATCAGTGAGACAAGATACCAGTAGTAGAAAAATAAAAGCAAGGAGAAATAAGCGATGGCAAATAATATTGGTAAGATTACCCAGATTATTGGCGCCGTTCTGGACATCAAGTTCACGGAAGGCAGCCTGCCGGAGATTAATGACGCTATCAAGGTTCCTACGAAAGACGGGAAAGAGCTGGTAGTGGAAGTGTCTCAGCATCTGGGTGATGATACAGTGAGATGTATCGCCATGGGTTCTACCGATGGACTGGTACGCGGCATGGATGCAATCGCAACAGGTGCGGCAATCACTGTGCCTGTAGGTGAAAATACATTAGGACGTATGTTCAACGTATTAGGAAATCCTATTGACGAAATCGACCCGCCAACAGGTGTGGAGCACTGGCCGATTCATAGACCGGCTCCTGCCTTTGAAGAGCAGGCGACTTCCCAGGAAATGTTAGAGACAGGTATCAAGGTCGTTGACCTTCTCTGCCCCTATCAGAAGGGTGGTAAAATCGGATTGTTCGGCGGTGCCGGTGTAGGTAAAACCGTATTAATCCAGGAGTTAATCCACAACATTGCAACGGAGCACGGCGGATATTCCGTATTCACCGGAGTTGGTGAGCGTACCCGTGAGGGAAATGACCTTTACTACGAAATGAAGGAGTCCGGCGTTATCGACAAGACCACCATGGTATTCGGTCAGATGAACGAGCCCCCCGGAGCACATATGCGTGTGGCTCTGACGGGACTTACCATGGCAGAGTATTTCCGTGATAAAGGCGGAAAGGACGTGTTATTATTCATTGATAACATTTTCCGTTTCACACAGGCAGGTTCCGAGGTGTCCGCACTTCTTGGACGTATGCCTTCCGCCGTTGGTTATCAGCCGACCTTACAGACAGAGATGGGTGCTCTTCA
>JAGAIK010000239.1 GCA_017626625.1 Roseburia sp. | reverse complement strand
CGCGCATGGGCATAATAGCGAGAAAGCCCTGCCCGTAAAGCATGGAAATCCACAGGGTATTTAAGATGCAGTTTACGGGCAGGGCTTTCTCGCTATTATGCCCATGCGCGTGCTGAAAAATGCAATTATGCTGCCCATCGACAGCGCTATCCTGTTCTTTGCCCTGACTTTTTCCAAAAAACTGGCGGCACAGTTCGGATATGTCACCGCAAAAAGCACTGCTGTGAAATAAATTTTCCGTTTTCTAAACTCCCAAAGAAACATGATTACAAAATGAAAACTCCTGACAGAAGCCCATGTTTATGGATATTCTGTCAGGAGTTTTTTTGCAGCGCCTTTTTTCTATTGCTAAATGGCTTTAAATTTTGAAATTTCCTGTTTCAGCGCATTCGATACCCCGTCGTTGACCGCAGTATGTTCCTGTATCTGAATCATATTGGAAGCCAGTCCGTGAAGTGTATCGGAAAGCTGGGCTGCCCTTGCAGTCTCTCCCTCTACCACGCCTGAAATCTTATCTAACTTCCGGTTTACGTCCTTTGCGGAATCCGCTAAAAATACGGATTTGTCATTAAATCCCGCCATCATTTCTTCCATGGTGTCCGCATCTTTTAAATATTCCTCGGACGCCTCCACAAACTGGTCATAGTCCTCCAAAACACCTGTGGTAACAAACTCCATCAGCTTGTCCGAGGCAGCCGCTAAACTCTCCACGGAGGAAGTCACCTCATTGCTAATCTGCTGAATGCTGTTCGCCGTATTGTGGCTGCTGTCCGCTAACTGCCGTATCTCGTCCGCCACAACCGCAAAGCCTTTCCCGGCTTCTCCTGCCCTTGCGGCTTCAATCGAAGCGTTTAACGCCAGAAGATTGGTCTGGCTGGCGATGGAAAGAATATCGTCGGTAAGGCTCTGTATGGCATTGACGCTCTTACTCTTTTCCACGGAAATCTCCAAATCCTCCTTCAGGGATGCCGTCATGTTCCGGGATGCCTCTTTGCTGTTATTTGCCAGCTCTTTAATCTGGTTTGCCCTCTTTTTCATCTGCGCCGTGTATGCCTTGCCGGACAGGGATTCCTCTGAAATCTCCTCACTGCTCCGGTTTAACAGATTCATATCCCCGGCAATCTCCGTAACCATTTCGGCAACGCTGTTCATTTCCCCGCAGAGTTCCTGGGTTTCCGTAGAAACCACTTCCGTCTCCTTTGTAGAATCCGTTACTTTTACAAAAATACTCTGGGACGACTCATCTAAGGAACCGGAATGATGTTTAATCTGTTTCATCGTTCCCTGCAGTTTCTCTAAAAACAGGTTGATACCGTATACCAAATCGCCGATTTCATCCGTTTTCTTTGTGTGTATTCTCTCCCCCAGGTCTCCCTCGCCCCGCTCTAAATTTGAGATAAGCAGGTCTAACTGCTGCTTGATTCCCCTTAAGGGTTTCACAATCGTAAGATATGTAACAATGATAGCCACCACTACCATGGCAAGCTGCAGGGACGACACCGCCCCATTGACCGAAAGACAGCCGGAAATCTCATCTGCCAGCCCTTGCGCCAGCCCCGAAACCTCCCCCTCGGTGGTTGCTGCGATTTCCCTGCACTCTTTCCTGACGCCCTGCATACTGCGGGTTGTGCTCACATTCACGATTACCGTCAGGATAAAAATAATCACCAACGGAACCATTACTTTTACCGTAATGCTTTTCCTCATAAAAAATACCCTCCTGAAAATACCTGCTTATAAAATTAGCTTGAATGATTCATAGCTTTTCAAATTTCATGAATCATTCAAGCCAATTAAATTTTAACAAAAATTTTATAATTTCGCAAGAGATTTCCGAAGTCCTTTGGGATAATGGTTCTTCATCACGCCCCCCGCCAGCTTACCCCATCCGATACTAAAGCCGTCCGCCGAAATCAGATACCAGCCCTTTTCCCCCTCCGCTGGGAAAGTGCCGCCGGTTAAATAATTCGGAATCTGACTGTTTTCTGCCGGGAAATCTATGCTATGTACCACATTCTCCGGTTTTAATGCCAGCGCAAGGGCGTGGGAAGGTTCGAAGCGGTTTTTCTTTATGGTGCCGAGATGAAGTCCGGGACGAAACACCTTCAAGCCCTTTACCGCAGGCATTCCTTTTGGGGCGAGATAAAGCTGTTCCCCGAATCCGAGGTACAGACCCTCCTCTTCCTGTTTTTTCAGCCAGTCCGCCTTTAAGGTTTCTCTGGCAAATTCATAAAATTCCTGACAACCTTTCCCTGGAACGGATGTTTCTTTTTCGGGAATGCCCTTTTCCATGCCGTTTCTGTAATACCCCTGATAGCCTTCCGGAATACTGCCCTCTTTCTTTAAAACGGCAAGGTAATGTCCCTCTCCTTCTATTTTATGAGGAAACAGGCGAACCGTTTTACGCAGCTCCCCTCTCTGCTCTAAGGGCAGATATCCGTCCTGCACCACCTGATTTTCCTGCTCCCGCTGCTTGTGCTGTTCCGGCTTCTGCTCCCCGTCCTGCTCCCGTTGGATTGCTCCCGGCTTCTGCTCTCCGTCCTGCTCCCGCTGGATTGCTCCCGGCTTCTGCTCCCCCGTCCCGTCAAAATACGCCCACTCCGGCACTCCCTGCGACATTCCTTCCGCCAGAGGCACCTGCTCTATGGAAAACTCCGGGTGACGGCTTAAAAATCTCGCCACACTTCCCTCATTTTCCGCCGGAGCGAAGGTACAGGTGGAATACACCAGTTTCCCGCCCGGCGCTAACATGGAAGCGGCGCAGTCTAAAATTTCGTCCTGCCTGTCGGCGCACAGCCGCACATTTTCCGGGCTCCACTCCCCGCACGCCTCCTCATTTTTCCGGAACATTCCCTCCCCGGAACAGGGGGCATCCACCAAAATCCGGGTAAAGTAGCTCTCAAACAGCTCCGCTAAATGTCCGGGCGTCTCGTTGGTCACCACCGCATTGGAAATCCCCATGCGCTCTATGTTTTCCGATAAAATTTTCGCCCTTGCCGGGTTGATTTCATTGGAAATGAGGATGCCTCTGTCCTGCCAGTTTCCTTTTTGATACGCCTCATACATCGCCCCCGCAATCTGGGTGCTCTTTCCTCCGGGAGCCGCGCACAGGTCTAAGATACGCTCGCTATAACCGTGGTTTTCCCCGGAATTTCCCTCATAGACATCCGACATCAGATAAGACACCGGAGCCATTGCGCTGGGTTCCTGTATATAGTATACTCCCGCCTCGTGATAGGGGTGCCTGCCGGGTGCATCCTCCCTGCCATAGCAAAACCCGTGGCTCTCCCAGGGCACCGGACTTAAGGAAAAGGGCAGCCGCATTTTTATCTGCTCCGTCTCCCCCTTCACGGGATTGATACGGAGAGACTGCTTTTTTTCCTTTTCGTAACTCTCCAAAAATGCCGGATATTCCGCTCCTAACATTTGCTCCATTCGCTTTAAAAATTCCTGTGGAAGCATAGTTTCTTCCTTTCTGTGTATTGCAATTTATCCTTGTACTCCAAAATAGTTCCAACAGCTCAGCCTGACAGGCTTCTAACTGCTGAAATCTCTGGTTAAAATATCGCTCTTCTCCAAAAATTCCTCCACCGAGCCAAAGTTCAGTCTTGCCAACAGTTCCATGACATAGGGATTCTCCAGAGGCGTCTTGTAAATGGCATTGTCACCGTAGGCATTCACCTGTTCCCTCCCTGCCTCTTTATCAATAATGGCTTTCGGACCGCCCACGCAGCCGCCGGGACACGCCATTCCCTCAAAAAAGTTAGACTCCTTCACCTCGCCGTTTTTGATACGCTCAATCAGCGCCTTGCAGTCCTTTACGCCGTCCGCCTGCTCGGCACGCACACGGATTTTCCTGTCCGGATTTAACTGTTCTACGGTCTTTGCCACCGCCTCGCTGACGCCTCCGGTTCTGGCATAAATTCTTCCTGCCCTTGAGGAATGCTCGCTCGCCTCCTCCATCAGATCCTCCGGACGGATTTCTGCCGCCTCAAAAATCTCCTTTACTTCCTGGAAAGTCAGCACATAATCCACTGCGTCGGCAATATCCGGCTCCCTCGCCTCTTTCTTTTTCGCCATGCAGGGTCCGATAAACACGGTGACGGCATCGGGGTGGATTTTCTTCACCACACGCCCTGCGGCAATCATGGGAGAAACCGCTCCCGGAACATGGGGAACCAAATCCTTATAAATTCCTCTACTCATGGCAATCCACACCGGGCAGCAGCAGCTTGTCAGTTGAAAATCCGAGGTTGTCCGCACATGGGCATCAAATTCCAGGGCTTCCTTTAAGGTCAGGATATCCGCAAAAACCGCAACCTCCACCATGCCCTTAAAACCCAGTGCCTTAAAAGCGGTGCGCAGCCTGCCGGGGGTGGCTTTCTCCCCGAACTGTCCTGTAAATGCCGGGGCTATCAGGGCATAGACGTCCCGCCCCTCTTCCCGGACGGCTTTTAATACCGGGAATACGTCTTTATTGGCTGCCAGCCGCTCTAACTTGCAGACAT
>JAGAIK010000238.1 GCA_017626625.1 Roseburia sp. | reverse complement strand
TTTTATAAGCTTCTTCCACATGCTTCTTCCCGTCGGACGACCTTTCGGCACCGGTCTTTCGGTCTGCATATGTGTTTTTTGCAGAATCCATTTGTTAAATTCTGTCACAACCTCGTTGATTATAGCACAGAGGCTTATGGTATGCAAGCATTTTTTATATTTTGTCAATCGCTACTATTTTAATACGGTTGCTATGGCTTATTTGCTTAAATTACTTTCATTACTTTAGACACTAGGGGCGGTTAGCAGGAATGTTAAGACGTCCGCCCTGTGTGAATCCCTATTTAATCTTCAATATCCTTTTGGGTATCTTCAATTAAATCATCAATCAGCCTTTCGGCTTCCTCTAAGTTCTTTTCTTTGATAACCTTTTTCAAGTCTTTCAAGTCCCTCATTAAGAGTCTTAAATAACTTTTGAATACTGCCATTTCTTCTCTGTTCTCCATTTTTTAACTCCTTTCCTGTCATCTGCTTGTTACAATTGTATCATGCACTTACGAAAGTATATTGGTTTAAGGGCAAAAAGGAGCGACCCGTTTTTAGGGACACTCCTGCCATTCCTGTTATTTTCTCAGCGCTGTTCTTCTATCGGACCGTTCTTTAAGATATCTGCAATTTCTTCCTGGGTCAGTCCATAGGGAATGTCATAATTTCCCACGCTGATAAAGGACGCATAGCCTATCTCCTGCAAATATTTCCGAAAAACCTCAGCATCTTCAATCAAACCGTTCGCTGCCAAATTCTCACAGACGGTTCTGCACACATCTCCCCGGTTTACCACCAGACGATATGGCGTCCGGGCTTCCTCCGATTCCTGACCGTCTGCTGTACTGTTGTCTCCGTCGGTATCTCCCTGTATGTCGGCAGTTTCACCGTCTGCAGCATCCTCCGGCGCCACGGCAGCGTCTCCATCCGCCTGAACCTGATTTCCGTCATCCGTCTCATTATCCTGCGGTTCTGCTGCTTCCGGCTGGGTTATATTTTCATCCTCTGCCGCAGAATTACCGTTTTCCGTATCTTCACCAAAAGCTGCCTCTGTTCCATCCTGCTGTTCTGTGGCAGGAGTTTCTGTGTCCTCCGGCATCACCATTCCCAACATGGTCGCTTTCGCGATGACCTCTTCCACCGGAATATCATCAATATCTGTCTCTTTTCCTCCGAAACTGATGGTCAGAATAATCGTTGTCACAATAATTCCAATTCCCAGCCCCCGTAAATAATACTTTAATTTCACGAATTTACTTCCCCTTTGTACAGTCCTATTACAAGTTTTACTTCACCAAGTCCCAAGCCGAATTTCCGGGCAATCTCCACATCGCTCATGCCTTCTTTGTGTAGCGCAAGAATCTCTTTGTTATGGTTTTCCTTTTCTTCCTCAACACTTTCCTCCGTCTCCGGCTCTTCCGTCCCCTCCATCAGGTCCGGCACAGGTTCTGCCGCCTCTTTTCCTGCAGGCTCTGCCGGTGTAACGACTGCCGCCGGTGCTGCGGGCACCGCTGCTGCCGCCGCCGCAACCCTTTCCTGCACATTTCGCACATCTGCGGTAAGCCGCTGTAAATCAGAAGCCAAACCCACCAGTTCGGTGTGTTTGTCATTGAGCATATTGTAAAGGAACATGATTTCATTGTGGGTTTTATTCATGTTCTCCATCACGGTGTCGGAATACTCGCTGATAGCCATAATTTTCTCATTGGTTTCTTTCTCTAAGGCACGGTCCGTCTTATCTATGGACGCCTCTATCTCTTCCTCTATCGCTTCTTCAATCCTGGTATTTGCTTCTTCTAAGCCGCGGCTGATAATTTTTTTTAATTCTTCTTCACTCATCTGGGCTATTTTATTCAATTCCGATGGAGATAATTTTTCTGCCACGAAAAAACTCCCTATCATAAATACCGCTCCAATCAGAAGCAAAAAGATTTCTACTCCAGTCATATATGTCCCCTTATATCTTTACGTCAAAGCTGCTTTTTCTTTCTTTTGGAAGGATTTTCCCG